>NZ_JACIZD010000021.1 GCF_014359565.1 Immundisolibacter sp.
CTGTCCGAGCTCAGCCAGACCGCGCTCAACGACATCGCCCGGCTTCTGAACGGCCGTCCTCGAAAAACCTTGGACTGGAGAACACCGGACGAAGCCATGGCCGAAGAAATCGCCAATTTCTCAAATCGTGTTGCACTTGATTCTTGAATCCAAGAGGTCCAATTTGCGTTGCCGACGCTAGGGATTTGATTTGCTTCTCCGGGGTGATCACGCTCTCGGCCGAGGGCTGACGCACACACCAAATGAGTTTTTAACAGCGATAGCGTTCAGCAAAACCCGGCCTTGTTCTGCTTTGATGGGCCTGAAAACGACGGCCGACTCCCCGGTGTCCTGTCCCCAAGCGGCTCGATCAGCTTCGCGATCGTATCCGGCTGAATCACTACAGTGCGTACCGAACGTGCGTACGCTGGGTGGGTAAAAAGATACATTCATTTTCACGGAAAGCGCCACCCGGCGGAGCTGGTCCAGGAGGCGGTCGATGCGTTTCTGAGGTCGCTGGCGGTGGAACGCAACGTGGCGGCTCCAGCCTGACATGGGCGTTAACCGCGTTGTAGTTTTTGTACGCGGCCGCGTCGTGCGAACCGGCCCCTTACCACTTATTGCGCAGCTCCCGCAGCCGGAGGAATACGTCCTTGGGCGAGGGCTGATCCGGCAGGTCCGGGAAAGCCTCGCGCAGGCGGGCGATGACGGTCGGGTTGTTCAGGCGAAAGAAGGTGTTGACTTCTTTTTCCTCGCCCAGCGTGGTCAAGCGAGCGGCATGCGGGTCCTGTTGTTCCACCTGTGCCAGCAATGCACCGGCGCGTGGGTTGGTCGGTTCGCGGTCCAGGGTGAACTTGAGGTTGTTGGCGATGTAGTCGTGGCCGGGGTAGACCACGGTCGCGTCCGGCAATTTGGCCAGTTGTTCGGCGAAGGTGCGGTACAGGTACTCCGGGTGGCCGCCACCGTGGCAGTTGCCGGCGCCGGCGTTGAACAGCGTGTCGCCGCTGATCAGGCCCGGCCGGTCGCCGCGACAGAACAGGCACACGTGGCTCATGGTGTGGCCGGGGGTGTCGAGCACTTCCAGTTCGCCGGTCTTGCCGATGACGATGACGTCGCCGGCGTGCAGACCGCGGTCGATGCCGGGGATGCGATCCTTCGCGCCGGCATGGGCCAGCAGCTTGGCGCCGGTGGCGGCGATGATTTTTTCGTTGCCGCCGATGTGGTCCGGGTGCTCATGGGTGTTCAGCACCTGCGTGATGCGCCAGCCTTTCTCGGCGGCCCTGGCCAGCACCAGGTCGACTTCCAGGGGGTCCACGGCCAGCGCCTCGCCGGTGTCGGGGCAGCCGATCAGGTAGTGGAAGTTGCGGTAGCGGTTATCGGAATAGATTTGTTCGATGACCATGGTGATGTCTCGCGTTGTGCAGTGTCGGGGTGAGGAACATGGCCCTTGCGTAGGTTCGGCGCCGGGCGGGCGTACAGCCATTTTCGGATCAAGCTTATCGCGGCACGTCGTGGCAGGGGGTGATGCCGTGGGCATGTTGTTGAACTGGACTAACTGAACGTAAATTCATACTCGAGGTTTGCCGTGCGCACAATAAACATTCGCGAAGCCAAGACCCATCTGTCGAAACTGATCGACCAGGCGGTGCGTGGGCAAGCGTTTGTCATCGCCAAGGCTGGCAAGCCACTGGTCAAGGTCTGTCGGCTGGACGCTGCGGACGAAACGCCGCGCCAGCGTCTCGGGTTTCTGGCCGGGCAGATCGAGGTGCCGGACGACTTCGACCGCATGGGCGAAGCGCACATCGCGCAGTTATTTGGCGCAGACGAATGAAGCTGCTGCTCGTACCCACCTGCTGCTGTGGGCCGCGGGAACGCCCCAGCGCCTGTCGGGGCAAACGATCGCCCGGGCCAGGTTTCAAGGTCCGGCTTAGGTCACGGCGGCAGGGCTCAAGCCTGCATCAGCGCCCGTTCCTGCGTCAGGCAATCGGCAAAACTCGGCCGCGCCAGCGTGCGCGCCAGAAACTGCGTGAGTTTCGGAAAAGCCGCCGCGTCCACCTGTTCGCCGGCGTATTGCAGGTTCACGAACTGTGTCGCGACCGCTATGTCGCCCAGCGTCAGCGTCTTGCCACCCAGGGCACCGGTGGTGATCTGCTGTTCGAGGTAGCCGCACACCGCCGGCAGTTCGTGCAGGGCGGCGGCGACCTTGGCCTCGTCCACCGGCAGGCCGCGCAGCTTGCTCTTGACGATGCGCTCGAAGAACACACCCTCGGTGCAGACATGGAACAGCTTGCTGTCGGCGTACTCCTCCAGCCACAGTGCGGTGGCGTAGGCGGCCGGGTCGGCCGGCAGCAGGGCCGGCGTCGGGTAGCGTTTCTCGATGTAGGCGCAGATCACGCTCGAATCGGCCAGGCCGACGTGCTCGTCGCGAAAGGCCGGCACCTTGCCGAACGGGCTCAGGGCCCGGAACTCGGGGTCGTCGCTGCCTGGGAACACCGGATTCAGCTCGTACGGGATGTTCTTTTCCGCCAGCGCGACGCGCACCTTGCGCACGAACGGGGAAATCGGGGCACCGAATACGACGGTCATGACAAGGCTCTCCTCGGGTGGGTGAATGGCGCCGCCGTGTTGCGTGCGGCGATCAATCGTACGTGAGGCGACTGCGGCGCAGGTAGGCGTAGGTGCCGGCCAGGCCCGCCAGCAGCAGCGCGCCGGTGGCCAGAAACGCGCCCTTCAGGCCCAGCCCGTGCACCAGCCCGCCCAGCAGCACCGGCACGGCGAAGTAGCCCAGCCGGTTGAACAGCGTGCGCAGGCCGATTACCAGCCCGCGCTGGCTGGGGGCGGTCTGACGGCCGATGGCGGCCAGCAGCGTCGGCAGGCTGAGGCCCAGGCCCAGGCCATGCAGGGCGCTCAGCAGCCCGACCGCGAGCGGGGCGGTTACGAGCGGTACCGCGCTGATGGACAAGGTGGCCAGCACGATGGACCCGAACAGTACCGCGGTCATGGAACTGCGCCGGATGAGCTGTGCGGCCATGAGCGAACCGACCGAAACCGCCCCATTGATGCAGGCAAACATGAAGCCGATGCGCGCCGCCGAGAAGCCGATCTGGTCCAGGTGCACCGGGTAGAACGACGCATTGACGGCGGCTGACGACAGCCGCAGCAGGGTGAGCAGCATGACGATCAGCAGCGGCGCCTGCCACAGCAGCGGCAAGGCCTGTCGATAGGCGCCGCCGGTCACCTGCCACAGCGTGCCGACGCGCTCGTGTTCGCGGATGTCGGGCAGGGGCAGGGCCACCAGCGTCAGCAGTCCGCCCCACATGGCCATCAGCAGGAAACCGGCGCCCAAGCCCTGCCAGCTGACCAGCGCGCCGGCCGCCAGCGGCGCCAGCAACATGCCGATGCTGCCGGCAAAGGAAAATCGGCCCATGAAGCTGTTGCGCTCGCCGGTTGGCGTGGCGCGGATGGCGTAGGACTGCGCCGACAGCCAGCTCATGCTGCGCGCCAGTCCGCCCAGCAACTGCAGGCCACAGGCGCTCAGGAAGCCGCCGGCCAGCGGATACAGGGCCGCCGTCAGGCCGGCGCCGAGACCCGCCCACAGCATGATTCGCCGGTCGCCGTAGCGGTCGCACAGCGCGCCCGCCGGCACCGCCAGCAGCAGCGGGCTGAGCGAGGCCAGCGCCACCGCAATGCCCAGTTGTGCCGGTGGCAGGCCGCGGTCGAGTGCCCACAGCGGCAGCAGCATGCCGATCAGCGACTCGGTGGTGATGCCGAAAAACGCGCTGGCGTAGACCAGGGCGCGTTGCAGCGGGCGCAGTGGGGCGCCGGCCGGGAGGGTCGGGCTCACGCGCTGCGTTTGCCTCGTTGGGATGTTTTGGCCTGCCGCGCCAGCAGCGGCGCCAGAAAGCGCCCGGTGTGCGAGTGCGGTTCCAGCGCCAGGTCTTCCGGTGTGCCGCAGGCCAGGATCTGGCCGCCGCCGCTGCCGCCCTCGGGGCCAAGATCGATCAGCCAGTCGGCGGTCTTGATCACGTCCAGGTTGTGCTCGATCACCACCAGCGTGTTGCCGTCGTCGCGCAGGCGCGTGAGCACGCCCAGCAGCAGCTCGATGTCCTGGAAGTGCAGGCCGGTGGTCGGTTCGTCCAGGATGTACAGAGTGCGACCGGTGTCGCGCTTGGATAGTTCGCGCGACAGCTTGACGCGCTGCGCCTCGCCGCCGGACAGGGTGGTGGCGGCCTGACCCAGACGCACGTAACCCAGGCCGACGGCGCTGAGCGTGTCGAGCTTGCGCTTGACGATGGGCACGGCGCTGAAGAACTCGCCCGCCTGTTCGATGGTCATGTCCAGAATCTGGTGGATGTTCCTGCCCTTGTATTGAATCTCCAGAGTCTCGCGGTTGTAGCGCTGGCCGTGACATATGTCACACGGCACGTAAATGTCGGCCAGGAAGTGCATCTCGACCTTGAGCATGCCGTCGCCCTGGCAGGCCTCGCAGCGGCCACCGGCCACGTTGAAGCTGAAACGCCCCGGCCCGTAGGCGCGGGCGCGCGCCTCCGGCGTGCCGGCCATCAGTTCGCGGATCGGCGTGAAAAGTCCGGTGTAAGTGGCCGGATTCGAACGGGGTGTTCTGCCGATCGGGCTTTGGTCGATGTTGACCACCTTGTCGATCTGTTCCAGGCCGTGGATGGCCTGATACGGGGCCGGCTCGTCGCGCGCCTGGTTCAGCTTCTGCGCCACCGCCTTGTACAGCGTCTCGTTGATCAGCGTGGACTTGCCGGAGCCGGACACGCCGGTGATGCAGGTCAGCAGGCCGAGCGGGATTTCCACCGTCACGTCCCGCAGGTTGTTGCCGCTGGCGCCCTCGATGCGCAGAACCCGCTGCGGGTCGGGCGGCGTGCGCGTGGCCGGCAGGGCAATGGCGCGCTTGCCGGACAGGTACTGGCCGGTGACCGAATCCGGGTTGGCGATGATCTGGGCCGGCGTGCCCTCGGCAATGATGTAGCCGCCGTGCACGCCGGCGCCGGGGCCGATGTCGACCAGGTGGTCGGCCAGGCGCATGGCATCCTCGTCATGCTCGATCACGATCACCGTGTTGCCCAGATCGCGAAGGTAGGTGAGCGTGGACAGCAGGCGCTGGTTGTCGCGCTGGTGCAGGCCGATGGACGGCTCGTCCAGCACGTACAGCACGCCGACCAGGCCGGCGCCGATCTGGCTGGCCAGGCGGATGCGCTGCGCTTCGCCGCCGGACAGGGTGTCGGCCGAGCGGGCCAGGGTCAGGTAGTCGAGGCCGACGTTGACCAGAAAGCCCAGCCGGGCCTCGATCTCGCGCAGGATCTTCTGGGCGATGGTGCCGCGTGCGCCGGGCAGTTCCAGCGTGCTGAAAAACGCCCGCGCCTGGCCCACCGGCAGCACCACCAGCTCCGGCAGCGGCCGGCCGGCGATGTAGACGTGGCGCGCCTCGCGCCGCAGCCGGCTGCCGCCACAGGCGGTGCACAGCCGGTTGCCCAGAAAGCGCGACAGGTGCTCGCGCACGGCATTCGAGTCGGTCTCGCGGTAGCGACGGGCAAAGTTGTTGACGATGCCTTCGAAGGCGTGCCGCTTGCGCTTGCCGCGCCCGTCCGGGCCGGCGTAGGTGAAGTTGATTTGCTCCTCGCCGCTGCCGAACAGGATCGCCTGCTGGTGCAGCTGCGCCAGTTCCTCGAACGGCGTTTCGATGTCGAAGCCGTAGTGCCGGGCCAGGCCCTGCAGGATGTGCATGTAATAGGCATTGCGCCGGTCCCAGCCGGGAATGGCGCCGGCGGCCAGGCTGAGGCTCGGATCGGCGACGATGCGCTGCGGGTCGAAGAACTGCGCCACCCCCAGGCCGTCGCACTCCGGACAGGCGCCGGCCGGGTTGTTGAACGAGAACAGGCGCGGTTCGAGCTCCGCCAGCGAGTAGCCGCAGTGCGGGCAGGCAAAGCGGGCCGAGAACAGCAGCTCGGCCGTGTCCTGGTCCAGAAACGCCACCTTGACGATGCCGTCGCCGAGCGCCAGCGCCGCTTCCAGCGAATCGGCCAGGCGGCTTTGCGCGTCCGGGCGCAGGCGCAGCCGGTCGACCACCACCTCCACGTTGTGCTTGCGCTTGCCATCCAGCGGCGGCGCCTGGTCGAGTTCCACCAGCTCGCCGTCGATGCGCGCCCGCACGTAGCCGCGCCCGCGCAGGCCCTCGATCAACTGCGCGTGCTCGCCCTTGCGCCCGGCGACCACCGGCGCCAGCAGCATGACGCGCGTTTCCTCGGGCAGCGCCAGCAGCGTGTCGACCATCTGGCTGACCGTCTGCGCGCGCAGCACCACGCCGTGCTCCGGGCACTGCGGCTCGCCGACGCGGGCGTACAGCAGGCGCAGGTAGTCGTAAATCTCGGTGATGGTGCCGACCGTCGAGCGCGGGTTGTGGGAGGTCGATTTCTGCTCGATCGAGATGGCCGGCGACAGGCCCTCGATGTGATCGACGTCCGGCTTTTCCATCACCGACAGGAACTGGCGCGCGTAGGCGGACAACGATTCCACGTAGCGGCGCTGGCCCTCCGCGTACAGCGTGTCGAAGGCCAGCGAGGACTTGCCGGACCCCGACGGGCCGGTGATGACCGTCAGCTTGTCGCGTGGCAGATCGAGGTCGATGTTCTTCAGGTTGTGGGTGCGCGCGCCGCGGATGCGGATGGCGGGCTGGCCTTCGGGAATGCTGCTCATGATGTGGGCTTGCGACGGGCGGCGGCTGCAAACCGGCCATGGTACGGGGCGTGCGAAGCACGGCGCAAAGTACGAAGCATCGCGCAGCACAGCTGCGCTCCTGCACTGCTTTTCACCGCTGCCGGGCGCCGCGAACTCCGGGATGGATTTGTTCCGCGCTTCCCCCTAAGGTTCGCGGCTACGCGCCGTCGGGCCTTCTGGCGGCGCCAGACTCAGCGGGGGATTCCATGCAGACGCAATTTCCGCACCACGTGCGTACCACCGCCGAGGGCGCCGCCGTCGAGCGCATCGTGCGCAAGTGCGTGCACTGCGGCTTCTGCAACGTCACCTGCCCGACGTTTCAGATTCGCCGCGACGAGCTCGACGGCCCGCGCGGTCGCATCTACCAGATCAAGGACGCCATCGAGACCGGCGTGGTCGCGCCCAGCCTGCGCACGCACCTTGATCGCTGCCTGAGCTGCCGCGCCTGCGAGACCACCTGCCCGGCGGGCGTGGAGTACGGCCGCGTGTTGGACTACGGCCGCGAAGTCGCCGAACAGGCGGCGCCGCGCCGCCCCGGCGAGCGCCTTGTGCGCTGGGGTCTGCGCCTGGTTTTGCCGCACGCCGGCCGCTTTGCGGCCGTGCTGGGACTCGGCAGACTGGCGCGCCCGCTGTTGCCGGCCAGCCTGAAAGCCCTTATTCCGCCGGCCCGCGCAGCCGGGCCACGGCCGACCAGCCGCCACGCGCGGCGCATGCTGCTGCTGGCCGGCTGCGTGCAGGACGCGCTCGACCCGCGCATCAACGCCGCCACCGCGCGCGTGCTGGATCGGCTCGGCATTCAACTGGATGTCATCGCCAGCAGCGGCTGCTGCGGCGCGCTCAGCCACCACCTGACCGCCACCGACGAGGCGCGGGATTTCATGCGCCGCAACATCGACGCCTGGTGGCCGCAGCTGCAAGCCGGCGCGGAAGCCATCGTGGTCACCGCCAGCGGCTGCGCGGTGCAGGTCAAGGACTACGGCCGCCTGCTGGCCGATGATCCGGCTTACGCCGAGCGTGCGCAGAAAATTGCCGACTGCGCGCGGGACCTGTCGCAAGTGCTCGCCGCCGAAGACCTATCGCTCCTCACGCCGGCCCCCGGCGCGCCGCGGCGCATCGCCTTCCAGAGCCCCTGCACGCTGCAACACGGCCAGCGCCTGGGCGGCGTGGTGGAGGGCCTGCTGCGCCGGGCAGGCTTCGAACTGCAGCCGGTGGCAGACGGGCACATCTGCTGCGGGGCGGCCGGCACCTATGCGCTGCTGCAGCCTGAGCTGTCGCACGAACTGCGTGGCCGCAAACTGGCCAACCTGGCTGCCGGCGCGCCGCAGCTGATCGTCACCGCCAACATCGGCTGCCTGAGCCATCTGCAGGGCAGGGCGCCGGTGTCGGTGCGCCACTGGATCGAGCTGTTCGATCCGGCGGACTGATCGAACAAATCGCGCGTTGCTGGCTTGATGAACCTTTCCGGAATTGTGGCCGGGACACGGAGGGCGCCGCCCCGAGTGGGCCTGCACGATGGAACGGCTAGGCGGTATCTCTCAAAACCCACAGTACAAAAAGAATGCCGCCCGTAGCGACTTGAAGCCAGAAGGCAAGCTTCGTACTCGTGGCAAGAAAGGCGCCCAGCGAAGATAGCGTGCGAAGGACAAGGCCCACGGCCAAGCCCAGTACAAAGAGCCCGACCCATGCCAACCAAGCAACACCAACGCCAGTGCAACCAAACCCCTCGCACCGGAGCTGCCAGATATCAACGGCCCAAGCGATGAGTCCGCCAACGAAGGTAATGTACGCAACGGCCAAAACCTTGCTTATAGGGTTCTTCATGATTCCTGACGCCTGACATACGGAGTTCATATAGGTTGCGCTGACGCAGGAAGCGCAACGGATTCAACCCTAATCCGAAAGACGCGCTTCAGAAGCCTGCGCGTTTTGCATCCCACCCAAGCATCTCGCACAGATAGGGCTCCGTCTGGTAAGTTGCTGCTGGCAACCCTTGTGCTCCGGTATTCTCGGTGTGAACGATGTTGGGCTTGCTGCGTCAGCCCTCAAAGCTTGGCGATAAAGTCATCCGGAGATACTTCGGCCTGCCGAAGAAGCCCTGCAAAGAGTCCCAATCTTGATTTCTCGATGAAACGGCACCACGCACCCGGTGTGACCTTTCTTCATGACAACGTGACTTCCTCGTTGCCGTACGTTTTCAAATCCAAGCTTTTCAAGCGCTCGAATGACTTCAGCGCCGGAAAGTATCGGCAGTTTAGGCATGCTCAGGAATAGTGAACATGGTCACGACGGGGTGACCTTTCAGGGTTTTAGGGAATTCTTCGAGGTAAAGGGCGGTCGCTTCACGTAAATTTGCGATCGCATCCTCGATTGTTTCGCCCTGGGTCGTGGTTCCGGTTTCCGGGTTCAAAGCGACAAATCCACCTTCATCCGCCGGTGTCAGTACAGCCGTGAGTTCCATTTTCAACCTCGGTGTGCTTTGATTTCAGAATAATACCATCGGCTCGTCAGGTTTTGCGAAGCGTGCAGCGAGCCGTAGTGAATGACAGCGCAATGCGCTGCACTTATTGCGCCTTATGCGCTAACCCGATCTGTTCCAGGCTCGATTTCTTGTGTAGGAGCGGCCCATGGCCGCGACCGCAGAGCCGGCCCCCTGCGCCACACCGCACCGGCACCACAACCTGAAATGTTGCGGTCGCGGGCATGGCCCGCTCCTACAGGCAACCGATTTTTTTTCGGGAAAGTGGAGCCGGTTTTGCGCAGGGTGGGAGAGTTCATGTCGTTCATGCAGGTTGGGCTGACGCAGGAAGCCCAACAGATTCAACCGTCGTCCGAAAAACACGCGTGCGAAGCCCGCGCGTTTTGTATCCCACCCAGGCATCACGCACAGAAAGCGCTCTGTCGGGCAGCTTGCAGCCGGCAACCTTTGTGCTCCGGTATTCTCGGTGTAAACGATGTTGGGCTTCCTGCGTCAGCCCAACTTACTGGGCTCTTCACTTGCGTGCCCGCACGTTTCGGCGATGCTGAACGTCTATGGCTCGACGCCCTGCCTGCTGAAGAGCTTCGTGATATGCCGCGACGGGTTTGTCCTCCTCCCACGTCGGGACCCCATATAAAAGGGCTAATGGCCAGAACATGGCGACAGCCTGAGAGAAGACTCTGCCCACACTGCTCTCGACTTCCGGGTGACGAAAAATCTCCAGGTAGTCTTCAGGACCGGGGAGACGCGGGAATGCGGCAACCGAATCTAAGCACATCGGCGGTCCGTACGTTTCGAATCGATCCAGCACGTCGGCAACATCAATGTATGGAATCGTTCGCCAGCAATTAAGGAGTTTGACCTTCAGATGATAGCTCTCGCTCCACCCGGCCAGCTTGCACAGTCTCTCCTGAATCTCGGCCACGCCTATCAGCACGCTGAAAACGTAGTTCAGGTCAACTATCCGCAGCGCATTGGTGTTGTACCTCCCAAGAAGGTCGATGAAGCGCTGAGTGTGCATATAACCGTCTAAGTCCTGCGCGAGCAATGCTCGGTGATCTGGCTGAAACAGTGGCAGTGGAATGAACACATCGCTTACTAGACTTCTGCGGAGACGCCAAGTAAGCGTCAAGTTCTGAGGGTCGTTTCCTTTTAGTTGCCTTCCGATAAAGCCATCGCTTGATGTGTGGACAGTATCAAAGGGAATGCCAATGACTTCGCCGGGCTCGCCGAGCGCCGCGCGCACTTGGTCATCATGAACATCGATCCAGAGGCCGCGCTCCGCCCAGCGGTCTGCGATGAGCATCAACCGGACATAAGGTTGTGACTTCTCTTGCGTAGAGAACTCCGGGTCGCGGTCGTACCAATCCTTGTGTGTGTGTTTGATGTCATCGCCGCGGCGCCATAGTTGGTCCAAGACAAAACGATCATTCTCGGCCTTTGGCTCAGATGCATCGGATACGCGTCGGTAGATCTGTCCCGTTCTGTGGATATGCGGCGCAGAACTACTCTGTGGAATCCAAGCACAAATTACCGCACGCCCCTCGGCGAGCCCAACCTCTGAGTCGGGTCCCCAGAGAACCTTCGTTTCAAAGTGTGGAGTGGGATTCAAGTGATCGACTGCAGACTTTCGTAGCCGCTGTAGCGATGAGTCGACTTCATCCCGTGGCAAGCCCGGAAACTCGCCCGCTACGGGATTCACTTTAGATTCTTCCTGTACCCCCAAAAAGAGCCAGCCTCCGTACGTATTGGCAAATGCCGACAGAGATTTTGCAATGGCGACCGCATTCGGAGTTTCGCGCTTGTACTCGATATACCAGCCTTCAGATGCTTGCTTCAAAGCCTTTAGATCAGCGCTCTGAAGGTCTCGAAGCGGTTTGTCGAAAGGGGAATATCCTTGCATCGAGGGTCACTCGGTTTTCGGTTGCCGCTGCGGTTTAGTGGCGATGTGGCGCGGTGTCGGTCTGCGACGCCTAACGCCTAGGTTAACGTGCGGGCTGCCTTTATGGCCCGTCGCGTTGAACCGCTGGTTAGAGCCTTACGGTCCGACGTTTGGCACACGGCTTGGAAACTCATATACAAACTTTAGGAGCATTTCAGCAAATGCCAATAGTTCAGTCGCGTCTACTTGCGTCATTAGCGCTATTTCATGGGTTGCTTCATTTCCCTTTTTCCTAATGTGGTCAACCCAACCCTTGCCATTAGGCGGCACATACCCCGAGCTAGAAAGATATTCAACGTACTGAATAAACGGTAGGTCGACTGCAGCACCTTGGGCCACTGCTATATTCATAAGCAACTTTCTGCAAATGAGCACTGCGGCCGTATAGCAGCTTGCACTGCAACAGTCTCGCGATTCTTTGTACAAGGCTTTAACATCGGGAGGGAGATGCATTACTTCTTCACCGGGGCTGACTCCCGGAACTTGTCCGCCGTTCTGGAACAGCGTCGGAGACTCGCAGTTAGGACAAATGCAAATGTGTCTTCCAGCCGCACTGCTGGGGTAGCCAGTGACCGAAGCTACGATGCTTCCGCACCAGCCACATTTGAATCTAACTGAATTGATGCGCTGCGTATTTCCCCAAGACATACTTCCCCCTTGATTTTGGCTCTAATGTGATATGTACACCAAGTGGCATATACCCTTGGATGGCGAGGCTGGTGTTTCGTTTGCAAATCAACCGGTTGGGTCGGTACGCCTGATTGTCCAGCATCGCTGCCTCACAACGCCACGCCTGATCACCCAAACACAATCACCCCCCGCGCATTGCGCCCGGCTTCCAGGTCTGCGAACGCCTGGCCGGCCTCGTCGATGGTGTAGGTGCGGGTCACCATGTGGTCGAGGTCGAGTTTGCCGGCCTTGTAGAGGTCGAGCAACATCGGGAAGTCGACCTTGAAGTTGGCGCTGCCGTACATGGAGCCTTTCACGGTCTTGGCGGTGAACGGCAGGATCAGGGCGTTGAAGGAGTAGCGGTCGTCCTTGCTGCCGACGCCGACCACCACGGTCATGCCGCCGCGGCGGGTGGCCTTGAAGGCGGTTTCGACCAGTTTGCCGATGCCGACCACCTCGAAGGCGTAGTCGGCGCCGATGCCGCCGGTCAGGCCCATGATTTCCTTGACCGGGTCGCTGCCCGGTTCCACGGTGTGCGTGGCGCCAAAGCCCTTGGCCATTTCCAGCTTTTCGCGCGACAGATCGACCGCAATCACCATGCGCGCGCCGGCGATGCGCGCGCCCTGAATCACCGACAGACCCACGCCGCCGCAGCCGAACACGGCCACGGTGCTGCCGGGCTGCACCTGCGCAGTGTTGATGACGGCGCCGACGCCGGTGGTGACGCCGCAGCCGACCAGCGCGGCGGCCCGGAACGGCACGCTCTTGTCCACGGACACGACGCAGGCTTCCGGCACCACGGCGTACTCGGCCATGTTGCCCAGGAAGGACATGGTGTAGAAGCGCTTGCCGTCCTGGTGGATGCGGCTGGTGCCGTCGAACAGGGTGCCGTCGGGCGGGCTGACGGTGCACAGGAACGGCTGGTCGTGCAGGCAGTGGAAGCACTCGCCGCAGCGCGGCACGAAGGACATCACCACGTGATCGCCGGGCTTGACGGTGCGCACGCCCTCGCCGATTTGCTCGACGATGCCGGCGCCCTCGTGGCCGATGACGGCCGGGAACGGCTGCGGGATGGTGCCGTTGATGATGGAAATGTCCGAGTGGCACACCCCGCAGGCCTTGATGCGCACCAGCACCTCGCCGGTCTTGGGCGGGTCCAGGTTCACGGTCTCGACGGCGTACTGGTTATGGTCGCGCACGACGACGGCTTTCATCGACAGCATGGCTTGGCTCCTCCACTTACGCCGCGGCCGGATGCCGGCGGCTGTTGGCGGCATTGTCGGCGGCGCCGCACAGCCGGTCCAGCGGCGCGACCGAACGATCGTTACGGCGCTGGCATCATGCCGAAAAAGGCTGCGACAGGTACGCCCGGACTCGCAGGTATGAGGCGAGATTGCCCGGACGGCGACCTGAACCTCACCGGCGACGCCGTGCCCTGCGCATTGCAAGCGGCTCTTCGCTGAATCACTCGGACGCGCCCCGCGCCGTCGCCCGCAGAGCCTCCGCGGTGGCCTGTTAGAATGCCGCAAACCCAATAGCGGAGCGCCTTTTCAATGCAATTCGAGCTCACCCGTCTGCCCGTCACCGATCAGCCGGGCGGCTGCGTGGTGGCCGGCGTGTTCGCCTCGCGCGCCCTGACGCCGTCGGCCAAGCTGCTCGACAAGGCCACCGATGGCGCCATCAGCGCGGCGGTCAAGGCCGGTGACATCGGCGGCAAGCCGGGCGATACGCTGCTGCTGCGCGGCCTTTCCGGTATCAAGGCCGAACGCGTGCTGCTGGTCGGCTGCGGCAAGGCCGGCGAGCTGAACGAAGGCGCCTACCAGCGCATCGTCGCCGCGGCGGCCGCAGCCGTGGGCCGGCTGCACTGCGCCGATGCGGCTCTTTACCTTGCGGAACTTGCCGTCGCCGGACACGACGAGGCCTGGCGCGTGCGCACGGCCGTCGCCGCCGCCGATCACGCGCTGTACCGCTTCACCGAGTACAAGCGCGAACCGGGCAAGCAGCACCTGAAGACACTCGCCATCGGCTGCGGCGCGCGCCAGGCCAAGACCCTCGACGCGGCGCTGCGTCAGGGCCAGGCCATCGCCGCCGGCGTAACGCTTGCGCGCAATCTGGGCAACCAGCCGGCCAATGTGTGCACGCCGAGCTATCTGGCCGAGCAGGCGCAGGCCCTGGCCAAGGCGCACGACCTGCATATCGAAGTGCTCGAAGAGGCGCAGATGCGCGAGCTGGGCATGGGCGCCCTGCTGGCGGTGGCGCAGGGCAGTCGCCAGCCGCCCAAGCTGATCGTGCTCAAGCACCTGCGCGGCAAGTCCAAGGCGGCGCCGCTGGTGCTGGTCGGCAAGGGCGTGACCTTCGATTCGGGCGGCATCTCCATCAAGCCCGGCGCCGGCATGGACGAGATGAAATTCGACATGTGCGGCGCCGCCTCGGTGCTGGGCACGCTCAAGGCCGCGGCGCTGCTGGAGCTGCCGGTGAACCTGATCGGCGTGATCCCAGCCAGCGAGAACCTGCCCGACGGCCAGGCCGTCAAGCCGGGCGACATCGTCAAAACCATGGCCGGCAAGACGGTCGAGATTCTGAACACCGACGCCGAAGGCCGCCTGCTGCTGTGCGATGCGCTGACCTACGTGGAGCGCTTCAAGCCGGACGCCGTCATCGACATCGCCACGCTCACCGGCGCCTGCGTGGTCGCGCTCGGCAACCACGCCCACGGCCTGCTGGGCAACGATCAGAAGCTGATCGACGCGCTGCTCGCCGCCGGCCGTACGGCGCACGACCGCGCCTGGCAGTTGCCGCTGTGGGATGACTACAAGGAGCAGCTCAAAAGCCCGTTCGCCGACCTGCCGAACGTGGCCGGGCGCGAGGCCGGCACCATCACCGCCGCGGCCTTCCTGGCGGCCTTCACGGAAAAACTGCGCTGGGCGCACCTGGACATTGCCGGCACCGCCTGGAAGTCCGGCAAGGACAAGAACTCCACCGGCCGCCCGGTGGGCCTGCTGGTGCAGTACCTGCTGGATCGCGTCGCCGGCTGATGGCGGAGGTCGATTTCTACGTGCTGGAGGGCGATCCGCCGCCCGACCCGCAGCAGTTCGTCTGCCGCCTGCTGGACACGGTCCACCGGCGCGGCGGCGAGGTGCATGTGCACGTCGCGGACGAGGCGGCCGCCCACGCGCTCGACGCCCGGCTGTGGAGTTTCAGCGCCGGTTCCTTCGTGCCGCACCGCCTGGTGGGCACGCCGGGCCGGGCGCCGGTGTGGATCGGCTGGCAGCCGCCGGCGCAGCCGGGCGAGGTACTGCTGAACCTGGCCGACGAGGTGCCGCATTTCTTCAGCGGCTTTCGGCGCGTGCTGGAGCTGGTGCCGGCCGATCCGCCGGGCCGCGACCGTGCCCGGGCACGTTACCGTTTTTACCGCGAGCGCGGCTACCCGCTGCGTAAACACACGCTCGGAGGTGGCGCATGAACGGCGAAATCCGCGACCCGGAACTGCCGGACGACGACGACATCCCGACCCTGACCGATATCGTCGTGCCCGGTCGCCTGCGTGCCGATCCGTCGGCCGGCGAGGGGGCAGGGCAGGCAACGCCCGAGTTCGTGTTCGACATCGACTTCACGCCCAAGCCCACGCCTGGCGAGCAGGTCTACGACTTTCGTGCCCCGCCACCGCCAACCGAGCCGGTGCCGGATGCGCCCGCCGTCGCGGCGCCGCCGCTGCAGGAGGACGAGCTGCCGCTGCCCTGGGTTGACGGGAGCGCGCCCGAACAGGTCGAGACAGAAAGCACCTCGCCGCCGCCGCCAGCCGACGCAACCCAGCCGCTGAGCCCCCCGCCCGTGGCCGCGGTCGAGCCGCCCGACCCGGACGCACAGGCCCTGCTGCGCGCGCTGCTGGCCGAAATCGGCAATGGCCTGGAGCAACGCCTGGCGCACGAGCTGGCCCTGACCGAACAGCGCCTGCGTGCCGCCGTGCGCGAGGAGCTCGATACCCGCCTGTGCGAACTGCTGGCCGGCACCCCACCCACCGCCTGATCCCGCGCCGCTGCCGGCGCCGCCCCATGGACAAGAACTACGACCCCGCAGCCATCGAACAGCGCTGGTACGACCAGTGGGAACGTGCCGGCCACTTCAAGCCATCCGGCACCGGCAAGGACCCCTTCTGCATCGTCATCCCGCCGCCGAACGTCACCGGCAGCCTGCACATGGGGCATGCCTTCAACAATACGGTGATGGACCTGCTGATCCGCCACGCGCGCATGTGCGGCCGGGACACGCTGTGGCAGGTCGGCACCGACCACGCCGGCATCGCCACGCAGATGGTGGTCGAGCGCCAGCTCGCTGCTGAAGGCAAATCCCGTCACGACCTGGGCCGCGAGGCGTTCCTGGAGCGCGTGTGGCAGTGGAAGGCCGAATCCGGTGGCGCCATCACGCGCCAGCTGCGGCGGCTGGGCGCCTCCTGCGACTGGTCGCGCGAGCGTTTCACCATGGACGCCGGCCTGTCCAAGGCCGTGTCCGAAGTGTTCGTGCGCCTGCACGAGCAGGGCCTGATCTACCGCGGCAAGCGGCTGGTCAACTGGGACCCGGTGCTGCAAACGGCCATCTCGGACCTGGAGGTGGTCAGCGAGGAAGAACAGGGCCACCTGTGGCACATCCGCTATCCGCTTGCGGATAGCGACGGGCACCTGACCGTCGCCACCACGCGCCCGGAGACGCTGCTCGGCGACACCGCCGTGGCCGTGCACCCGGACGACGAACGCTACCGGCACCTGATCGGCCGAATGGTCAAGCTGCCGCTGTGCGACCGGCAGATTCCGGTCATCGCGGACGACTACGTGGACCCGGCCTTTGGCACCGGGTGCCTGAAGATCACCCCGGCGCACGATTTCAACGACTACGCCGTCGGCGAGCGCCACGGCCTGCCCAGGATCAACGTGTTAACGCCCGACGCCCGCATCAACGACGCCGCGCCGGCCGCCTATCAGGGTCTGGACCGCTACCAGGCCCGCAAGCGCGTCGTGGCCGATCTGGAAGCCGCCGGCCTGCTGGAATCGGTCAAGGACCACACGCTGATGGTGCCGCGCGGCGATCGCACCGGCGCCGCGGTCGAGCCGTACCTGACCGACCAGTGGTACGTGGACCTGACGCGCGAGACGCAGCCGGACGGTCGCCCCGGCGGCCTCGCCGCCATCACCCGGCCGGCGCTGGAAGCCGTGCGCTCCGGCAGCATCAAGCTGATTCCGGACAACTGGGAAAAGACCTACGCGCAGTGGCTGGAGAACATCGAGGACTGGTGCATCAGCCGGCAGATATGGTGGGGGCACCGCATCCCGGTCTGGTACGGCCCGGACGGCAAGGATTATTCCGGTCACGACGAGGCCGACGTGCGCGCTCGCCACGCCCTGCCGGCCGACCTGCCGCTGCGCCAGGACGAGGACGTGCTCGACACCTGGTTCAGCTCCGCGCTGTGGCCGTTCTCGACCCTGGGCTGGCCGGAGCCGACGCCGGAACTCAAGCGCTATTACCCGACCGACGTGCTGGTCACCGGCTTCGACATCATCTTCTTCTGGGTCGCCCGCATGGTGATGATGGGCCTGCCGTTCGCGGGCGAGGTGCCGTTTCGCACGGTCTACGTGCATGGCCTGGTGCGTGACCACGAAGGCCAGAAGATGAGCAAGTCCAAGGGCAACGTGCTGGACCCGCTGGACATCATCGACGGCGTGGACCTGGACACCCTGATCGCCAAGCGCACCGCCGGCCTGATGCAGCCGCAGATGGCGAAAAAGATCGAGCAGGCCACGCGCAAGCAGTTCCCGCAGGGCATCCCGGCCTACGGCACCGATGCGCTGCGCTTCACCTTCGCCTCGCAGGCAACGCTGGGCAGGGATATCAAGTTCGATCTGGCCCGCTGCGAGGGCTACCGCAACTTCTGCACCAAGCTGTGGAACGCCGCCCGCTTCGTGCTGATGAACACCGAGGGCATGCCGTCGCTGCCCGCCGAACCGGTGCGCTACGGGCCAGCGGAACGGTGGATTCGCCGCTGTCTTGCCGAGACGATCACCAAGGTGGACGCGGCGATCGCCGAGTACCGGCTCGATTACGTGGCCAGTGCGCTGTACGAGTTCGCCTGGGGCGAGTACTGCGACTGGTACATCGAACTGGCCAAGCCGGTGTTGCAGGAGCCGGATGCCGATCCGGCGCATACGCTCGGTGTGCGCCGGACCCTGGTCGAAGTGCTGGAAGCCCTGCTGCGCCTGGCGCACCCGCTGATCCCCTTCATCACCGAGGAGATCTGGCAGCAGGTAGCGCCGCGCGCCGGCAGGGGCGGCGACACGATCATGCTGGCCGCCTGGCCATCGGCCCTGGACTTCGATCAGGACGCGCAAGAAACCGCCGAAGCCGTCGCGCAGATCAGCTTGTTGGTCGAGGTGGTGCGCGCCGTGCGTAACCTGCGCGCGGAACTGAACCTGCCGCCGGGGCAGGCGGTGCCGGTGCTGCTCAGTGGCGACGGCGACCTGCGCACGCGCCTGGAACGCAACGAACACCTGCTGCGCCGCCTGGCCCGCGTGGCCAGCGTCGAGTGGGTGAGCGATGCCGCCGCGCCGCAGGCGGCCACGGCGCTGGTCGGCGATCTGACCGTGCGCCTGCCGCTGCACGGATTGGTGGACGCCAGCGCCGAAATGGACCGCCTGGGCCGGGAAATCGCCAAGCTCGAGCAGGCCATCAGCCGTGCCGAGGCCAGACTCGCCAACCCGGCCTTCGTGGACAAGGCGCCGCCGGAGGTCGTCGACACCGAGCGGGCGCGTCTTGCGGAATTCGCCGATCAGCGCGCGACGCTGGCCGCGCAGCGCGAGCGGATGGCGACGCTGGCGGGCTGACCGGCCGCGGCGGCGTGAGCGGAGCACGCTGCCGCGGGTGTATCCACCGCTGTACGGGCCTGGGTGAGCACGCGAAGCTTCGCAGCGAGGGCGCCGCCCCACAGGGAAGCACCCCCACCTGTGGGAGGCCCGCCTCGGGCCGAATCTTCGAACCACAGCGATCGCGCTTGGGATTCGCGCCGGGGCGGCGCTCCCACAGGGCCGTGCTCCCACAGGACAAGCCCGTGGGAGGCCCGCCCTCGGGCCGAATCTTCGGGTTACAGCGATCGCGCTTGGGATTCGCGCCGGGGGCGGCGCTCCCACGGCGCCTCGATCGCCAGCGGCAGTCTGGGTTTGTCGGCGGGTCGTCAGTTCAGGGTCAGCGCGCGGCGGCCGAAGAACTGACGCTCGAATTCCAGGTCGTCCTGCAGCTGGCGCAGGCGTGCCTCGATGGTGGCCAGCTGCGCAAACGCAATCGGTTGCAGCTTGCTGGCCCGGCGCAGTTGCTCCATGGCCAGCTCCAGACGACCGTTCTGGACATGGTATTCGGCCCGCATCTGGAAGGCCTCGATCTTGTCGCCGCGCTGGTCGGCGGCCCGCGCCAGCAGCTCCAGAACCTGCGGCGCGGGGTCTGCCTGGTGTGCCTGGTCGCTGAGCAGGGCGCGCGTGACGGCCGGATGGCCCGAGCGCAGTTCCGCCTCGGCAAGCAGGATCAGCAGGGCCTGACTGTCCGGGTAGAGCTTCAGGTCGGCACGTGCCAGCGCGCTGGCGGCCGCCGGTTGATTGGCGGTCAGGGCCAGCTCCACCTGCGCCACCTGGTACGGCAGGAAGTCGGGCGCTTCGGTGCGCAGGGCGATCAGCCGTTCGCCCGCCGCCGGGATACGGCCGGCGCGCATCAGCGCCAGCGCCTCGCCATAGCGCCACGCTCGTGCCGCCTGCGCCTCACCGGGCATGGCGTTCTGTTCGTAGTAGCGCAGCGCCTCGGCTGGCCCGCTGGCGGTCAGCACCCGCACGCGCTCGCGCATGTGCAGAAACAGGCCGCTGTCCGGCAGGCGGCGGCCGGGCATGCGCTGCGCCCGGTCCCGGGACTCGGCGACGCGATCCAGGGTCACCGGGTGGGTGCGCAGGAAGGCCGGCAACTGTTCGCCGGCCGAGAACCGCGATGCCTGATGCATGCGTCCGAAGAAATCGGCCATGGCACGGGCGTCGAAGCCGGCGGCTGCCAGGGTCTGGATGCCGATGCGGTCGGCTTCGGACTCGTTCTGACGGGTGAAGTCGATCTGGTTCTGCACCGCGCCGGCCTGCACGGCGGTGATGGCCGCCACGCCGGCATCGCCGCCGCCGTAGGCGCCCAGGATGATGGCGCCCAGCATGGCGGCGATGGTCGGCATGGTCATGCGCTGCTGATGTTCGAAGGCGCGCGGCAGGTGGCGCTGGGTGACGTGCGCGATTTCGTGGCCAAGCACGGAGGCCAGCTCGTCTTCGCTCTCGGTGGTCAGAATCAGGCCGCTGTGTACGCCGATATGGCCGCCCGGGCCGGCGAAGGCGTTCAGCGTGGGGTCGACCACCACGAAAAATCCAAAGGGATTGCGCGCATCGTCGGCACTGCGGGTGAGGCGCTGGCCGATGCTGTCGACGTAGCCGGCGACCAGCGGATCGTCCAGCACCGGCAGACCCTGGCGCACCTGGCGCATGAAGGCGACGCCGATGCGCTGTTCCAGCTGCGCTGACAGCAGCCCGCCGGCGGCGTCGCCGATTTCGGGCAAGGCAATTTCCGCCTGCGCAGCCGGCAGACACAGGCACAGGACAAGGCAGACGAGGCGACGCAGCATGGATGGGCGCAAGGGCAGGGCGAACGGTATCGGCTAAGACAGTATGCTTTAGCTGGAGTTACGCCACTGCACCGCCGCCATGACTGAATCGACCATTACCCAGGAACTCGACACCAGCGGCCTGCTGTGCCCCTTGCCGGTGCTCAAGGCACGCCGGGCGCTCAACACCATGCAGTCCGGGCAGTGTCTGCGGGTGATTGCCACCGACAGCAAGGCGCCGGGCGACTTCGCCGCCTATTGCGAACAGTCCGGAGACGTCCTGCGTCAGGTGACGCAGGACGGCGAGCGTCATCTGATCGTGCTGCAGAAGCGCTGAACGGCCGGCCCGTTCAGCCGAGCAGCGTCTGGCGTAGGTAGATCAGCAGCATCAGCAGCAGCAGCGTGACGACCCACGTCAGGGCGTAGATCAGGGTTGCACGCCTGGCGCGCTGGCGTTCGAACCAGGTGCGCGGGGACACGCCCTTGATCAGAAAGACCACGTTGCAGGCTAGGTTCACGCACACCAGATTCACGGCCAGCAGCAGCCCGGCGCCCGCCGCCAGCGACCACTGGCCGCCGCCGAGCATCACGCCCAAGACCACCGCCGGCGGCAGCAGCGCCACCGCCACCATGACCCCCACCAGCACGCTGGACAGACCCGTGGTCAACGACAGCACCGCCGCGGCCCCGGCCGCCAGGGCCAGCACTGCCGAGTCCACGCCCACCTCGGTGCGGGCCAGCAGTTCGGTGCCGGACGTCTCGAACAGCCGCAGCGCACCGATGCCGGCGGCCAGGACCACCACCAGGCCGATGCCGACCAGGTTGATCAGCGCTGCCTTGCGCATCAGGGCGGTATCGCCGAGCGCCGTGCCGAGTCCGAAGGCCAGGTTCGGGCCCAGCAGCGGGGCGATCACCATGGCGCCGATCACCACCGCCACGTCGTCTTTGAGCAGGCCGATGGCGGCCACCGCCGTCGACAGCAGCACCAGCACCAGATAGTTGGCGCCCAGGCGAGTGTTTTTCTCCACCTCGGCATACAGCGCCTCGCGCGCCGCCGAGGCGGAGTCTTCCTGTTCGCGTTCCTCGCGGGCCGCTGCGGGCAGGGCGATTTCCACCGGCAGCACCGTGATGTGGGTGGTCGGCTGGCTGCCGAGCAGGGTCTGCAGGGCATCCAGAGCCGGCTGCAGCTTGTCGTCGGACACCAGCAGGCGCAGGATCAGAGTGTCGTTGTCGGCTGCCGGGCCGACGCGGCAGTCGCTCAGCTCCAGTTGCTCGGCCAGGGCAACGACGTTGTCGGCACATCCAGCGTCGCAGACGATTTCGATATATTTCATGGAGTCAGATTGGTGTTGCCGACAGCCCCGACAATGCCTGGGGCTCCACCGTGAGCGGTCGGTCGGACGGTAAGGCGTCCTGCACTTTGGCCACGCCGTACACGTATTGCAATACCGGTACGTCGATGTTCAGTTCCGCCGCCTGGTCCAGGTAAAGGTGTCGCCCGACATCCGGCGTCCGGCGTCCGGCGTCCGCGGTGCAGGTCCTGGTGCATGTGCCGCTTGACGGCTGTTTTTTTTCGGACATCGCCAGCGCCCCGGTGCGCACAGGCGTTACGGCTGGGTGCTGGGTCGTGCGCATTGTGCATTCGCCTGCTGGTGGCGAATCGTAATCGGCTCGCCGGCGACGTTAAAATGCCCCGGAATGGCCGGCGACCGACGCGGGCCTGCAACCCGTCAGGTGCCCGCCATGTCGAGCCAGATGCCCGAATTCAAGCTTGAAGTGAACGACCTCTACAGCGAGGAAACCATCACCGACCGCCGCGTCGGCACGATCCGCCGCCTGCAGCCGGTAACCGCCGACGGTCAGCCGGATGCCAGCCGCCCGGTGCTGTTCGTCGGCCAGACGCAGATACTGACGCCGATGGGCGCGCTGCCGCTGAATTTCGAGATTCCCGCCGCCACGCTGCGCGAGGCGCTGGACCGGTTTCCGGCCGAGGCACAAAAGGCGCTCGAAGAAACCGCCCGCGAGCTGCAGGAAATGCGCCGCGAGCAGGCCTCGTCGATCGTGGTGCCGGAAACCGGCATGGGCGGGCTGGGTGGCGCCGGTGGACGACCGGGCGGGCGCATCCAGCTGCGCTGAGCCGCGTTCCGGTGCCGGCAGCGGTCGCGCTGTCAAAGCTGGCCGCAAAGCTTTAAAGTTGCCGCCGATGTGGCGTCGGCCGGCGCGTCCTGTCAGGGACGGCGCGCCGGCTGCATCGCCAGCGATCGATTCTGCGTTTCAACGCTTCAAACAGAGGACTCCCCCATGGCCATGACCGGCATTCTTCGCCCCGGCCACGTGCAACTGCGCGTGATGGAACTCGGCCCGGCGCTGCACCACTACAAGGAAATGGTGGGTTTGATCGAGACCGCGCGCGACGCCGAAGGCCGCGTGTACCTGAAAGCCTGGGACGAGCATGACCTGTTCAGCATCGTGCTGCGCGAGGCCGACCGTCCGGGCATGGATTTCTACGGCTTCAAGGTGCTGGACGCCAAGACCCTGGAGCACTACGCCAAGCGCCTGACCGATTACGGTGTCGCAATCGAGCGCATCCCGGCCGGCGAGCTGAAGGGCACCGGCGAGCGGGTGCGCTTCGAGACGCCGTCGGGACACCTGATCGAGCTGTATGCCGAGAAACAGCACGTCGGCAACGGCCTGCCGGACGTGAACCCGGACGTGTGGCCGGATGGCCTGAAGGGCATGCACCCGAGCCGCTTCGACCATGTACTGCTCAACGGCGACAGCATTCCGGAAACCGCCAGGCTGTTCCAGGAGGCGCTGGACTTCGATCTGAGCGAGCGCATCGTGGGGCCGGACGGCAGCATGGTCGGTGCGTTTCTGTCCTGCTCGGACAAGGCCCACGACGTGGCCTTCATCCACGAGGACTCCAAGGGCCGCCTGCACCACGTGAGTTTCTACCTGGAATCCTGGGACGAGATCCGCCACGCCGCGGACATCATGTCCAAGAACTACATCCCGGTGGAGTACGGTCCCGGTCGCCACGGCCTCACGCGCGGCCTGACCATCTACTTCTTCGACCCGTCGGGCAACCGCAACGAGACCTTCCACGGCGGCTACATCCGCTATCCGGATCACCCGGTCATCACCTGGACCCACGAGGAAGTGCCCAAGGGCATCTTCTACTACGGCCACAAGATGGTCGAGAGCTTCGTCACCGCCAACACCTGAGGTCGCGTCATGACCAAGACCGTGCAACAGACCACCCTGCACTGGGAAGCAGCGCTCGCCATTGCCCGCGGGGCGCTGGTCAAGGGCCAGGAACTGGGCATTCGCGTGGCGGTGGCGGTGATGGACCGCGGCGGTAACCTGCTGGCCTTCGCCCGTGACCCGGGCGCGCCGTTTCACTCCAGCAAGATCGCCGAGGACAAGGCCACCACCTCCGGCGGCTTCGGGCTGCCGACCAAGCAGTGGTGGCCGGTGCTGGAGGGCATGAACTCGCCGGGTCTGCTGGCCGGCATCGCCGCCGTGCCGCGCATGGTGGTGTTCGGCGGCGGCGTGCCGGTGTACGTGAACGGCGAGTGCATCGCCGGCGTCGGCGTGTCCGGCGGCAGCGAGGAGGAGGACGAAATCTGTGCCCGAATCGGCATTGCGGCGGCGGGCCTGTCGGCCGAGCCCGGCCAGGGCTGACAACGACACGGACACCCATGCAGCGCCGGTCGGCCACGCGGCCGTCGCTGCCGATCACACATCCATGCGGATTTTTCCGCTGCCGACCCGCCCGACCCGGCACGGGCGGCCCCCGAAACCTTCTGCAAGATCCCGACCATGAAAGAAATCAAGCACTTCATCAACGGTGAATTCGTCGCCTCCGCCAACGGCCGCACCTTCGACGACATCAACCCGGCCACCGGCCAGGTCATCGCCAAGGTCCACGAGGGCGGCAAGGCGGAAGTCGACCTGGCGGTCGCCGCCGCCCGGGCCGCGCTCAAGGGCCCCTGGGGCAAGATGCCGATGGCCGAGCGCATGGATCTGTTGATGAAACTGGCGCACGGCATCCAGGTGCGCGCGGCCGAGTTCGCGGCCGCCGAAGTGGCCGACAACGGCATGCCGATCACGCTGGCCAGCCACGTCAACATCCCCCGCGGCAGTGCCAACTTCATCCAGTTCGCCGAGCACTTCAAGTACGTCGCCACCGAGTGCTGGGAGATGGAAGGGGCGCTCAACTACGCCCTGCGCCGACCGCTGGGCGTGGTCGGCATCATCTCGCCGTGGAACTTCCCGCTGCTGCTGACCACCTGGAAAGTCGCCCCGGCGCTGGCCTGCGGCAACACGGTGATCATCAAGCCGTCGGAAGAAACCCCGGCCACCACGGCGTTGCTGGCCGACGTGGCCAAGGACATCCTGCCGCCGGGCGTGCTGAACGTGGTGAACGGCTTTGGCGGCGATTCGGCCGGCTCGGCCCTGACCGAACACCCGGACGTGGACGGCATCACCTTCACCGGCGAGACCACCACCGGGCAGATCATCATGCGCGCGGCGGCCGGCAGCCTGAAGAAGCTGTCCTTCGAGTTGGGCGGCAAGAACCCGAACCTGATCTTTGCCGATGCCGACCTCGACGCCTGCATCGAAACGACCATGCGCTCGTCCTTCGCCAATCAGGGCGAGGTGTGCCTGTGCGGCTCGCGCATCTATGTGCAGCGTCCGCTGTACCAGGCATTCCTGGACAAGCTGGTCGAGCGCATCAAGAGCACGGTCAAGGTGGGCGATCCGACCGATCCGGCCACCACGCTGGGCGCGCTGATCTCGCGCGAGCACCTGGCGCGCGTGCAGGGCTTCCTGGACTCGGCCAAGGCCGACGGCGCCACCTTCCTGACCGGCGGCAAGCGTCCGGACGGCCTGCCGGCGCATCTGGCAGACGGCGC
Source organism: Immundisolibacter sp. (assembly GCF_014359565.1). NCBI lineage: Bacteria > Pseudomonadati > Pseudomonadota > Gammaproteobacteria > Immundisolibacterales > Immundisolibacteraceae > Immundisolibacter > Immundisolibacter sp. Next base: position 25,386 of record NZ_JACIZD010000021.1, read on the forward strand.
GTTCCTGGAGCCGACCGTGATCGTGGGCCTGGGTCGCGACTGCAAGGCCCAGCGTCAGGAAATCTTCGGCCCGGTGGTGACGGTGACGCCGTTCGACACCGAGGAAGAGGTGCTGGAACTGGCCAACGACACCAACTACGGTCTGTCGGCGACGGTCTGGAGCACGGACCTGGCCCGCGCGCACCGCGTCGCGGCGCAGCTGGAAGCCGGCATCGTGTGGGTCAACACCTGGTTCCTGCGCGATCTGCGCTCGGCCTTCGGCGGCATGAAGTACTCCGGCATCGGCCGCGAGGGCGGCGTGCACTCGCTGGAGTTCTATACGGAACTGAAGAACATCTGCATCAAGCTGTAAGGACCCTCGCGATGGACAAGACCCGGATCGACCACTACAGCGAGGAGCTGTACCAGGCCCTGCGCGGCGCGCAATCGGTGGACCCGCTGACCGCCCGCGAGGCGGACATCAGCATCGAGGATGCCTACCAGATTCAGCTGGGCATCATCCAGCGGCGCATGCAGCGCGACGGCGAGACCATCATCGGCAAGAAGATCGGCGCCACCAGCAAGGCGGTGCAGAGCATGCTGGGCGTGGACCAGCCGGACTTCGGGCACCTGATGTCGGGCATGGCCTACAACGACGGCGACGTGGTGCCGATCGAGGGCCTGCTGATGCAGACCCGCATGGAAGGCGAGATCGCGTTCATCCTCAAGCGCGACCTGCTCGGCCCGGGCATCACCAATGCCGCCGTGCTGGCCGCCACCGAGTGCGTGATGCCGTGCTTCGAGATCTGCGACTCGCGCATCCGCGACTGGAAGATCAAGATTCAGGACACGGTGGCGGACAACGCCTCGGCCGGGCTGTTCCTGCTCGGTGAGCGCGCGGTCGACCCGCGCAAGGTGGACCTGAAAACCTGCGGCATGATCCTGGAGAAGAACGGCGAGATCGTCGGCCTGGGCGCCGGTGCCGCGACGCTGGGCCATCCGCTGAACGCGGTCGCCTGGCTGGCCAACACGCTCGGCCGGCGCGGCATTCCGCTCAAGGCCGGCGAGGTCATCCTGTCCGGTTCCCTGGCCACCATGGTCAGCGCCAAGGCCGGCGATCACATGCGCGTCACCATCGGCGGCATGGGCTCGGCGTCGGTCACCTTCGCCTAAGAAATGCTGGCGCCTCCCTAAGACGGGGGCTGGCTCAGGCGCCGAATATCTGCTCCCAGGCGTCGCGGACGGTCTGCGTCAGCGGCGCCGCGCGCTCGGCCTCGATGACGCCGCCGGCGCCGCTGAGCGTCTGCTGGCGCTCGATTGCGCACAGTTCGACAAAGGCCGCGGCCAAAGCCTGGCCGACGCCCGCTTCGAGCAGCTGCAAGCTTTCGGCCAGCGCCAGGATCGGCGCGCTGCCGCGCGGCACGGCCAGTTGCGGATGCGTGTGGCTGTGTGCCAGCACCAGGTACTGGGCGATGAATTCGACATCGACCCGGCCGCCGGGGCTCAGCTTCAGGTCGAAGCCGTCCTTTGGCAGCGGCTTTTCCTGGCGGATGCGCGCCCGCATGTCGGCGATTTCCTGACGCAGCTTGGCCGGATCGCGCGGTTGGCACAGCACGCGCTGGCGCACGGCCTCGAAGGCGGCACCAAGGTCCGCGTCGCCGGCCACCGGGCGGGCGCGCACCAGTGCCTGATGCTCCCAGGTCCAGGCCTCCGAGAGCTGGTAGGTCTCGAAGCCACTCAAGGTGGTGACCAGCGGTCCGGCGTTACCCGACGGGCGCAGGCGAACGTCGATCTCGTATAGCCGCCCGGCCGGGGTGCGCGTGGTCAGGATGTGCGTCAGGCGCTGCACCACGCGGGCAAACCAGGTCTCGTTGGCGAGCGGCGCCGGACCGTCGCTGTTGCCGCCGGCACCGTCGTGCAGGAACACCAGGTCGAGGTCGGATTCGTAGCCGAGCTCAGCGCTGCCCAGGCGTCCGTAGCCGATCACCAGCAGCGGCGCTTCGCGGCCGGGGTCGGTGGCGTCACGCGGGCGGCCGTGGCGGTGTTCCAGCTGCGCGCGGGCCAGCAGCAGGGCGCGGCGCAGCAGCACCTCGGCCAGTTCGGTCAGCGCCTGCGGCGGTTCGGCCGGGTCCAGCAGGCCGCCGATCTCGGCTGCCGCCACGTGTAGTGCGGCGGCGTGGCGGTGCTCGCGCAGGGCGTTCATGGCGGTTTCGAGGTCGTCCGGACTCACGCCCGACAGCGCCTGATCGAGGTCCCGTTCGATGTCCGGCGCATGTTGCGGCTGGTAAAGGGTGCGCGCATCCAGCAGCTCGTCGAGTACCACCGGGTGGGTGGTGATCCAGTCGGTGATCCAGGTGCTGGCGCCCATCAGGCGGGCCAGGTGCTCCTGCGCCGCCGGGTGCTCGACCAGCATGGCCAGGTACACCGAGCGCGTGGCCACTGCCTCCAGCAGCGTGCACAGGCGCCCGAGCGTCAGCTCCGGGTTGGCCGTGCCGCCGGCGGCGCGCAGCAGGCCGGGCAGCAGGGCGGTCAGGCGCTGGCGGGCGGTGGGGGAGGCGACGCGGCAGGCACGCCCATCGCGCAGCGCAGTCAGATGGGCAAGGGCCTGCGCCGGGTCGGTGTAGCCGAGTGCGGCCAGCTCCGCCTCGGCGCCGGGCTGGTCCAGCCGATCCGGCCACAGCGGCTGCGCGGGTGCGGCATCCTGCGAATCACCGAGCAACGACCGGAAGTGGCCATGCACGCGGTCGCGCCAGGCGTCCAGAGCGGCTCCGCAGGTATCCCAATCGGGGTAACCCATGGCCAGCGCCAGGCGCGCGCGGTCCAGCGGGTCGGTCGGCACCTGGTGGGTCTGCCGGTCCTGCCACATCTGCAGGCGGTTCTCGATGCGACGCAGGAAGGTATAGGCATCCAGCAGTTCATCGACCGCCGACTGCGGCAACTGGCCGCGCTCGCCGAGCAGGCGAAGCACCTGCCGTATGCCACGGCAGCGCAGGTCCGGTTCCCGTCCGCCGCGGATCAGCTGATGCACCTGGCCGATGAACTCGACCTCGCGAATGCCGCCGGCCCCCAGCTTGACGTGATCGTCCAGTCGCTCACGACGCACCTGGTCGACGATCAGCGCCTTCATGGCCCGCAGCGCGTCGATGGCCCCGAAGTCCAGATAGCGGCGAAACACGAACGGCCGCAGTCGCGCCAACAGCCGTTCGCCGGCCGCGATGTCGCCGGCCACCGGGCGCGCCTTGATCAGGGCATAGCGTTCCCAGTCGCGGCCGTGGTTCTGGTAATAGTCCTCCATGGCGTCGAAGGACACCGCCAGCGGCCCGCTGCTGCCGAAGGGGCGCAGACGCACATCCACGCGGAACACGCGCCCATTGGCGTCGGCCTCGTCCAGCACGCCGACCAGGCGGCGCGCAAGGCGCAGGAAGAACTCCTCATTGTCGAGCGCGCGCGGCCCGTCACACACACCGGCGCGCTCGAAGGCGAACATCAGATCGACGTCGGACGAGAAATTGAGCTCGTTGCCGCCCAGCTTGCCCATGCCCAGCACCACCAGCCCGACCGGCTGGCCCTGCGCGTCGCGCGGCTGGCCGAGCTGCTCCACCTGCCAGCGGTGCAAATACGCCAGAGCACTGTCGATGCAGGCGTCGGCCAGCGTCGACAGTGCCGTGAGCGTCTCGTCCAGATCCGCCCAGCCGGCCAGGTCGCGCCAGGCGATGCGCAGCATCTCGCGCTGGCGCAGCCGCCGCAGCGCCTGGCGCAGGTCTGCCTCATCCTTCAGGTCAGCCAGGTCGGCGCGGATCTGGGCACTCAGGGCCGGCGCGTCTTCGGCCGCCTGCAGGCGGCCGCTGTCGATCAGCCCGGCCAGGATCTGTGGCTGCGCCTGGCACAGGTCGGCGACGAAGTCGCTGGTTGCCAGCACGCGCGGGGCCGCCTGCAGCCACCCCGCCTGTGCGCTGCTTGCGGCCAGCGCCGGGTGTCGCAGCAGGTCGGCAAGCACCCGCTGCGCGGATTCGCGCAGCAACGGCGGCAGATCGGCGCATGCCGCGAGGCGAGGATCGGCTTGGTCGGTCACAGGCAGAGGCTCGACGGGTCCGGTGACGGTGGGGCACAGCGGCGCAGGTCAGGGCATCGCGGCGCCCAGGTGATTACAGCGGCAGCGCCTGACCGTTGACCACGCGGACCTTCTGGCCCACGCTCAGGCCCGGCGCCTGCGAGTACGGAATGGTGGTCGTCCCACCGTTGTCCAGCTGCACCGTGACTTCCCAGCGGGTGTCGGTGTTGCGGCGCTTCTCGATCTCATGCCCGGCCAGGCCACCACCGACCACGCCCGCCACGGTTGCAATTTTCTTGCCGCTGCCGCCGCCGATCTGGTTGCCGAGCAGTCCGCCGGCCACTGCGCCGACGGCAGCACCGACGCCGCTGGCATCCCCCTTGACCTGGTAGCTGCGCACATCGGTGACGGTGCCGCAGTCGGCACATGGCGGCGCCGTGGCCGGTGCTTGCGCCACGGGCACCGCTTCGGCAGGACGAGCGGGTGTTCGAGTGGCGGGTGCAGGCGCCGGATCGATGGCCTGCGCCGGGGCTGCGGCGGTGTTTTCAGCCGGCGTTTCGGCGGCGCTGTCCTTCTCGTCGCGACAAGCTCCCAGGCTCAGCGGCAGGATAAGCGCCAGGCAGGCGATTCGCGCACGACGAGCGTTGTTCATTGACTTTCTCCGAGGTGGAAGGTTGATGTATGTGCGAGCGCAGGCAGTGCCTTGCGAGGTCTGCTTCTGCCGACCCGCGTCGGTCGTTAATGTACTACCCGGCATCGATGGGCCCGGGCGCAGCCGCCAGCAGCGTTTGCGACGACCTCAGCCGGCTATTTCTGATGGAGTCGTTTCCAGTCTTCGTACGGCATTCCGTACACCGCCTCGCGGGCCTGCGGCTCGCTGAGCGTCTGGCCGTGTTCGGCGGCCGCGGCGCGGTACCACTTGGCCAGGCAATTGCGACAGAAGCCGGCCAGGTTCATCAGGTCGATGTTCTGGACTTCGGTGTGTTGCTGCAGGTGCTGGAGCAGTCGGCGGAAAGCTGCCGCTTCGATTTGGGTTTGCAGGTCTGTGTCCATGGAGCGCTCCGGTTCATCAGAAACACGAAAACCCCGCGGCGCTCGCACGCCGCGGGGTCCGTTGATCGCGTCGGCGGCTTCAGCGCGGACGGCGTGGCGGGCGCGGCGGACGCTCCTGCGCCTCGTTGATGCGCAGCGCGCGCCCGCCAAAATCGGCGCCATTGAGATGTTGGATGGCCACCGCTGCCGCGCCGGGATCCATCTCGACGAAGCCGAAACCGCGTGGACGGCCGGTTTCGCGGTCGTTGATCAATTTCACCGAGTGGACGGTACCGTGCTGCTCGAACAGCGCGCGCAGCTCGTCTTCCGATGCGGAAAAAGGCAGGTTGCCTACGTAGATCGAAGTCATGATCGAAAATCGCTTCCGGATAACGGGGCGGATGCGGTTCGGTGCGCCATCATTCTGCCCCGGGGTCATCGAAAACCGCTGTCCGTCGGCGCTTTCCGAAGTCTCGGAAAAAACAAAATCAGCCGTCGGGCAGCATGTGCCTGAGTCCGCAGTGGCGGACGGATCAGGCCAATTTCCCGCGAGGAAACAAGCACAAACGCCCGACAATCACGAACGCGCGGAAGCGTACGACAATTCCATGCACCTTACACGCGAGTGCAGCGAAATATTTCCGGGTATCGTTATGCGCCATATCGGGGCGCATGGTTCGGCGCCCACGCACAGCAAATACGCACCAGGAGGAGTTCGCATGAACGCACCGCTATCCGTCGACACACCCCTGCGCTGGCCGGCGGCCGGCGAGACGCGCGCCCCGTACCGCGTGTACCAGGACCAGGCCCTCTACGCCCAGGAACAGGAGCGAATTTTCCGCGGGTCGGTGTGGAGCTTTCTGGGCCTGGCCGCCGAGGTGCCGGCCGCGGGTGACTACAAGGCCACGTTCGTTGGCGATACGCCGGTCGTGCTGACGCGGGATGCCGCCGGCGCGCTGCACTGTTGGGTCAACCGCTGCGCGCATCGCGGCGCATTGGTGTGCCGCGAGCTGCGCGGCAACGTCGGCCAGAACGGCACGCATACCTGTGTGTACCACCAGTGGGCCTATGACGCCGCTGGCCAGCTGGTCGGCGTTCCCTTCCGCAAGGGCCTGGGCGGCAAGGGCGGTTACCCGGCCGATTTCGACATGGCCGCTCATGGCCTGCAGCAGCTGCGGGTGGATACGGTCGGTGAGATGATCTTCGGCACCTTCGACGCCGCCACGCCGCCGCTGCGCGAGTACCTGGGCGCCGAGCACTGCGCCAACATCGAGCGCCTGTTCGGGCGACCGATCACAGTGCTGGGCCACGCCCGCCAGTACTTCAGCGGCAACTGGAAGCTGTACGCCGAGAACTCGCGCGACAGCTACCACGGCGGGCTGTTGCACCTGTTCTACCCGACCTTCGGCATCTACCGGCAGGGCCAGCGCGGCTGGGTGCATCTGTCCGACAACAAGCTGCACCAGCTGCTGCAGGTGTGCAAACCGGCCGACGACCAGAGCATCGAGCACTACCAGCAGGCCAGCGCGCGCAAGGCCGAATCCGACGCCCAGCTGGAAGCCCCGGAAATCCTGCGCTGGATGCCGGAGCTGGGCGGCGAGATCTCGCTGACCATCCACTCGATGTTCCCGAACGTCGTCTTGCAGCAGATTTCGAACACCCTGGCCGTGCGGCAGATTCAGACCAAGGGCATCGAAGGCACCGAGCTGGTCTGGACCTTCTACGGCTTTGCCGATGACAGCCCGGAACTGACCGCGCACCGCCTGAAGCAGCACAACATGGTCGGCCCGGCCGGATTCATTTCCATGGAAGACGGCGAGGCGGTCAACATCTGCCAGCAGGGCATTGCCGGCAGCCTGGATGCCGCCTCGGTCATCGAATGCGGCGGCAGCAGCACCGACAGCATGGAAGTGATGGGCGTGGACGAGAACGGCGTGCGCGCGTTCTGGGCGGGGTATCGGCGGCTGATGGGGCTCTGAAGGAAGCTGAATAAATCCATCCTGGATTTCTCAGCGCCCGCCACCAGAAAAACATGATAGGAGCGCAGCTGCGCTGCGCGATGATCGCCCGGCATAGCCGGGCTCCAGTGCAAGCACGCGGCTGGCCGATGGCCGGACAACAGGCGCCTGCGTCGCCGAGTGGCGATTTGGCGCCAGCATTCATAAAGACAAGCAAGACAGGGGAGGAATCATGGCCGGGTCAGACCAGGCATTCGCCGACGGCGTGCGGCGGCAGATCAGCGTGCGGCTCATTCCGCTGTTGATCGTGATCTACATCATGGCCCACCTGGATCGGGTCAACGTCAGCTTTGCGGCGCTGACCATGAACCAGGACCTGAATTTCTCGGACGCCGTCTACGGCCTGGGCGCCGGCCTGTTTTTCTTCGGTTACTTCCTGTTCGAGGTGCCGGCCAATCTGCTGCTCGAGCGCATCGGCGCGCGCCGGCTGATCAGCAGCATCATGCTGATCTGGGGCACGGTATCGGCGCTCATGGCCGGTGTTGCTACACCGACCCAGTTCTACGTGATGCGGTTCATTCTGGGCGTGGCAGAGGCGGGCCTGTACCCGGGCATCATCCTGTACCTGACCTACTGGTTCCGCGCGAACGACCGGGCCACTGCGATCGGCCAGTTCGCATTGGCACTGGCCGTGGCGGGTTTGCTGGGCAGCCCGCTGTCGGGCGCCATCATGGATGGCATGGGGGACGTGCTCGGACTGGCGGGTTGGCAATGGCTGTTCATCGTCGAGGGCATCCCGACGGTACTGCTGGGACTGGTCGTACTCATGGTGCTACCTGACAGCCCGGCGCAGGCACGCTGGCTGACCGCCGCCCAGCGCAGCTGGTTGCAGAACGCACTGGCCATCGAGCGGGCCGCGGCCGCGCCGGTGGCCCACGGCACCTTGCGCCAGGCGTTGCACCCCACCGTGCTGCTGCTGGCGCTGGCGTACTTCATGTTCCTGGGCTCTTTCACGGGCGTGATCTTCTGGAGCCCGAAGCTGGTGCATGCGCTCGATCCGGGCCTCAGCGCCACGGCGGTCGGCTGGGTGGTCGGCGCACCGTATCTGCTGTTCGGGGCGGCCCTGGTTCTGTGGGGGCGCCACTCGGACCGCACCGGCGAGCGTCACTGGCATGTGTCGGTCGGCGCCCTGACGGCGGCTGCAGGCTATCTGCTGATGGCCTTTGCCGGCAGCGGCTGGCAGGTATCCGTTGGCATGCTGCTGGCGCTGCTGGGAGCCGGCGCGGCGTTCAGTTGTTTCTGGGGCCTGGTAACGGCCGCCATACCGCCGGCCATGGCCGCGGTCGGCATCGCCGTGGTCAATTCCTTCGGCGCGCTGGGGGCGTTCATCACGGTGGCGGCGCTGGGGCGGCTACTGGAAGCCACCCACAGCTACCGGTCCGGCGTGTTGTTGTTCAGCGTTGCGGCGGTACTGGCGGCTGTTGCGGTGCAGTTGGTGCCGCGGCCGGCCCGCCGGGCCGCCGGTGCCTGAGCGGCGGCCTGTTCGCGCCCGGTCGCCCGAAGCGGTGCGCCGTCAGGCCTTTGCGACGTGATGGCGCACCGTCAGCACCGGACAGGGCGCGTCGCGCACCACCCGCTCGGCGGTGCTGCCGAGCAGGAAATGCTTCAGGCCCGAGAAGCCGTGCGTGCCGATGACGATCAGATCCGCCTGTTCGTCCTTGGCCGTGGTGATGATCTCCGCATCCGCGACGCCGCTGCGCACCAGGCAGCGGGTGGCCGGATAGTCGCCCAGGTGCTGCTGGCGCAGTTTTTCGAGCTCGCCCAGGGCGCGCTCGGCGAGGTCGGCGTCGAGGTTGATCACCACGCCCAGTTCGGCCGGGTAGGCCACCGGCTCGATCACGTACAGCAGTATCAGCTCGGCCTTGCTGGGCTCGGCAAAGCGGCGCGCGTACTGCAGGGCCTGCAGCGACGGGTCCGAGAAATCGAGCGGCACCAGCACCTTGTGGACAGTCAACGAGTCGGTGGGCATGACGGCAACTCCCGGTCGGCGGTTAAGATGGCAGGCATGGTAGCAAGCCGTTTCGCCGCGGCGCACGTCGACGCTTGATTACAATCCACAAGCGCTTGAATCGGCATTAGAATTTCGCCCGCTGCCGGCCGTCCGTCCAACAATCAAGAGCCATACCGCGTGGTCCGTTCCCAACTCATCGAACTGCTGGCCCAGGAATTCGAAGGCCTGTCCACGAAAGACCTGGAACTGGCGGTCAAGCTGCTGCAGGAGCAGATGATCGACACCCTGGGTCACGGCGGGCGCATCGAGATTCGCGGCTTTGGCAGCTTCAGCCTGCATTACCGCCGTCCCAAACTGGCACGCAACCCCAAGACCGGCGAATCGGTGCCGCTGGGCGAGCGCTACGTGGTGCATTTCAAGCCCGGCAAGGACCTGCGCCAGCTGGTGGACAACGGCCTGCCGCTGCTGGACAACGATCCCGATTGAAGCTGCGTCCCTGACACATCCCGAGGAGAAAACCGATGGAATATCAATACAACAAGGTCGCCAACTACGCCGACATGGGCAACGGCAACCGCCTTCATTACCACGACGTCGGCACGGGCGAGCCGGTCATTTTCCTGCATGGCGGCGGTCAGGGTGCCGGTGGCTGGACCAACTGGCAACGCAACCTGCAGGTGTTCGCCGACGCCGGTTACCGCGCCATTGCACCGGACGCCTTCGGCTACGGCCTGTCGTCGAAGCCCAGCGACGGCAATTTCGATTTCGAAACCCTGATGGACTGCCTGATCAAGCTGTTCGATCACCTCAAGCTGGACAAGGTGACCCTGGTCGGCAACTCGATGGGCGGCGCCATGTCCATCCGCTTCGCGCAGGATTTCCCGCAGCGGGTGAACAAGCTGGTGGTGATGGGCCCCGGTGGCATCGGGCCGATGGAGCGTTACCTGGCCATGCCGGCCATCCAGATGCTCAAGGCGCTCGGTCAGGAGGAGGGCGGCTTCAGCAAGGACAAGCTGCGTCGCTTCCTGGAATTCATGGCCTACTCCAAGGACGACGTCACCGATCAGCTGGTCAACGAGCGCTACGAGGTGGCCGTCACCCAGCCGCCGCGGGTGTTCCAGACATTGTCCATCGGCGACCTGCGCCCGCGCCTGAATATCCTGAAGAACCTGCCGACCATGGTGCTGTGGGGCCGCGACGACCGCGCCTGTCCGGTCGAGTCGGGCATGGAAATCATGAAGGAGTGCGACAACGCGCGCCTGATCGTGTTCTCGCAGTGCGGCCACTGGGTGCAGTACGAGAAGGCGGACCTGTTCAACAAGCTGTGTCTGGATTTTCTGGCGGAATGATCGTCGGCTGGCCCATGCCCGGCTGCACCGGGCACGGGCCAGTGCTCATGCGAGTCTAGCCGGCCCGCCGACGCCGAAAAAAGTCGCTCAGCAGCGCGCCGCAGTGCTCGCCCAGCACGCCCTCGGTCACCGCCGTGCGGTGATTCAGACGCGCCTCGCCGAATACCTGAAACACCGATCCGGCCGCCCCGGCGCGCGGATCGCGGGCGCCGAACACCAACCGCTGCACGCGCGCCTGCACGATCGCTCCGGCGCACATGGCGCACGGCTCGAGCGTCACATACAGCGTGCTGCCCGGCAGGCGATAGTTGGCCGCTCGGGTGGCTGCCGCGCGCAGGGCCACGATTTCAGCGTGCGCGGTCGGGTCGCAGCTGCCGATCGGCCGGTTGAAGCCTTCCCCGAGCACCGCCTCGCCGGCCACCAGCACCGCACCGACCGGCACCTCGCCCTGCGCCTGCGCGGCGAGCGCCAGTTCGATCGCGCGCCCCATCCAGCGGCGGTCGCGCTCGGCGGCGTTCTCAGTGGGGATTTTCGTAGAAGACATACGGCGTCGAGTAGTCACTGATTTCGAAGTACACCTTCTTCTCGCCCGGATCGCGCTGGCCGTTGAGGTTCTCGTCGAGCACCCCATAGCCGAAGCGATATGGCCGTGGAAGACCGTCCTTGGTGCCGGTGGCAGTGCTCAGCTTGTCGATTTCGATGAAGCGCTTGATCAGCTGCGGTCCGGCATAGATTTCGAGCACGCCGTTGGTTCCGGTCCAGTTCTGGACCGCGCGACCGATTTCGTTTTGAGTTTCCTGCGTGCAGGCGGCCAGACCGAGGGCGATGGCGACGACCAAGACAGAACGCAACATGGGGTGACTCCGGGAATAGGACAGGTTCCGCCGATTGACGGTGGGAGTGCCCAGTATGCCGCCAGACAGGGCGGATGCCATCCGTGGGGCGTGACCTGCCCGCCAAATGCCAGCGATGCCGTTACGAGCCACCCGAGCTGGCGTCGCGCGTCCGCTCGCGCATGAGCCCCTCGATCCCGATGCAGGCCAAAGCGCTCACTCGGTGCCGCACGGTCGCCCGATGCGTCGAGCACCCTGCATGCGGTCGCTGCCGATGAATCCGTGGCGCACCTGGCTCCCGAGCCTTCGTCATTGTGGCTACGTTGAACCCAGGCCGCGTCAGGGGGTTGGACATCCCTGTCTCGGGCACCGATGTGTGGGCTGCCTGGCATACATATCCACACAGTAAAAGAGCGTATGCTGCCGATCGGGAGGGAACTTCTATGAAATCCGTGTCATCCCCTGTCGTGAAGGCGACCGCCAAAGCGCCGACCGGTATCGCCGGGTTCGACGACATCACCGGCGGCGGTTTGCCATGCGGTCGCACCACGCTGCTGGTGGGCGGACCGGGCTCCGGCAAGACCATACTCGCGCTGCAATTCCTGGTGCACGGCGCGCAGGCTTGCAAGGAGCCGGGCATCTTTGTCGCTTTCGAGGAGGCTTCCAAACGCATTGAGGCCAACGCCGAGAGTTTCGGCTGGAAGCTCGATGAACTGCGCCGACGAAAAAAACTGTTCTTCGTGGACGCCCAACCGGTGCCCGACCGGGTGCAGTCGGGGGATTTCGATCTGGGCGGGATGTTGGCGGCGCTGGAGGCGCAGGCCCGGGAAATGGGGGCGCGGCGCATCGTGTTTGACGCCCTGAATATCGTACTGGCGCTGCTGCCCGACGCGGCGGCAAAAAGGCGGGAGATCTACCGACTGCATGAATGGTTATTGGCGCGTGAACTGACCGGCCTCATCACCTTGCAAGCGGGCGGGGATGAGGCGGGTGCCGGCAGCCAGAAGCCATTCGGCTTCATGCAATTCATGGTGGACTGCGCCGTGATCCTCAACCACAGCGTGGTACAGGGCGTGTCGCAGCGCAATCTGCGCGTGCAGAAGTATCGCGGCTCCAGCTTCGACGAGGATGAAGCGCCGTTCCTGATCGGCAAAAGCGGACTTGAGGTAGCCGTCGCGCGTACACCGGGCCGTGTGGACGCCAAGGTGAGTCACGAGCGCGTTTCCAGCGGCGTGGAGCGGCTCGATACCATGCTGGGCGGCGGCTACTACCGTGGCGCCAGCGTGCTGATCACCGGCTCCCCCGGCACCGCCAAAACGACCTTGAGCGGTGCGTTCGCTGAGGCGGCCTGTCGGCGCGGCGAGCGCACCCTGTTCGTCAGTTTCGATTCGGAATATACCGAGGTGATCCGCAACCTGGCCTCGGTGGGGATCCAGCTGAATCCTTACATGAAGAACGGTTGCCTGCACATGATCCCCGCCCGCACCATCACCGGCAGTGCCGAGATCTACCTGTGGCGCATCAAGACGCTGGCCAAGGAGCATGGCGCCCGCTGCCTGGTGATCGACCCGGTCTACACCTGGTCAAAATCCGGCAATGAGGCGACCGCGCACAGCGTGGTGGAACGGTTGATCGACTGGTCGAAGGCCGACGGCATCACGCTGCTGTGCACCAGCCTGCTCGATGAAATGTCCGGCCGCACCGAGGGCGGCTCGCCGCTGCAGATCTCGGCGCTTGCGGATACCTGGATTCACCTGAATCATCTGGTGCAGGCCGGGGAGCGCAACCGGGGCATGTCGATCATCAAGTCCCGCGGCACGGCGCATTCGAATCAGGTGCGCGAGCTGATCCTGAGCGACGCGGGGGTGACGCTGACCGACACCTACACCGCCGGCGGCGAGGTGTTGATGGGCACGCTGCGCTGGCAAAAGGAAAGCGCCGACCGGGTCGCCGACGAGGTCGATGAAGTCGCCGAAAAACTCAAGCGCGTCAGGCTCGATGCCGAGGAGGCCGAGCTTGAGGTGCGAGTGAAGTCACTGCAGGTGGAACTGGAGGCCAAGCAGGCCGAGAAAGCCTTGTTGGTCCGTACCATGGAGAGTCGCGCCGGGGATTTGTCGCGAGACCGCACTCGGATGGGGGAGTTGCGCGGGGCCGATGCGGCCATTCCGGAGCCCAAGTGAGCGCGCCATGAAGCGCCCGAACCCGTTCAAGTTCCGGCTTTATGTCGCAGGCGACGCGCCGAATTCCGCACAGGCGCTCGCCAACCTTCGCACGCTATGCCGGGTCCACCTGCCGGATCGGCACCAGATCGAAGTCGTGGATGTGTTCCGGGAACCGAAACGCGCGCTGGCGGACCGCGTCTTCCTGACACCGACCCTGGTCAAGCTGGCACCGGGCGCCACCCAAATAATTGTCGGCACCCTCAGCCACACCCAGACGGTGTTGTGGGCTCTGGGGCTGGAAACCCTCGCCCCATGAAGTTGGGCAAATCCCCCCCGCCTGGGGAGCCGACTGAGGAAGTTTCCGCGTTGATCGAGGCGCTGCACGACACCGCGCGGCGCCTGGAGGATCTGACGGCGGGCGAGGTGGATGCGGTAACGAACCGGAGTGGCCGGACCATCCTGTTGCGGCGCGCCCAGGACCAGCTGCGACGCCGCGAGACGGCCAAGCAGGCCGCCATCCTCAATGCGCTGCCCGCGCACATCGCCCTGCTCGATACGCAGGGGATCATCGTCACGGTAAACGAGGCCTGGCAACGATTTGGCCGCGCGAATGCGCTTCAGGGCCCAGGTCATGGGGTCGGCGTCAACTACCTCGAGATCTGCGACAACGCACGTGGAGATGACGCATCCGAGGCCAAGCAGGTTGCCGCCGGCATTCGTTCAGTGCTGGGTGGCGCGCTGAAGAGCTTCTCGGCCGAGTATCCCTGTCATTCGCCAACGGTGCAGCGCTGGTTCCTGATGACGGTGACGCCCCTGGCGGATGACCGTCCAAATGGCGCCGTGGTCATGCACATGGACGTGACGGCACGCAGACAGACCGAAGAAAACCTGCATGCCAGCGAGTTGCGCTTTCGGCAGATGGCGGAAAACATTCGCGACGTGTTCTTCCTGATCGACGCCGACAACGGCCGCACGTTGTATGTCAGTCCCACCTACGCGCAGATATTTGGCCGCAGCTGCGAAAGCGCGTACGCCGATGCTGAATCGTGGACCCAGGCGATCCGCGCGGATGAGCGGACATCGATCTACGAGAAATACAAGAAAGGGATGTCGGAGGGGAGGTTCGATCTCGAGTACCGGATCGTGCGCCCGGATGGATTGATTCGGTGGATCGAGGCCAGAGGCTTTCCGATCCGCGATGCCGCCGGCAGGATTGTACGCGTCGCAGGTCTCGCCGCGGACGTCACCGTACGCAAGGAAGCGGATGACCGAATCCGCCGCCTGAACCGGGTGTACGCAGTGCTCAGCGGCATCAATGCGCTGATCGTGCGCGTGCGCGACCGGGACGAGCTGTTCCGGGAGGCGTGCCGCATCGCCGTCGAGGATGGCGGGTTTCGCATGGCCTGGATAGGCATCGTCGATCGCAGCGAGATGAAGATTGTTCCGCTGACCTCGGCGGGTATCAATGCCGGCTTCATGGAGGAGGTGGGAGAGCGGTTGTCGTTGCGCGATGACGCGCCCGCGGGGCATGGCGCACCCGCGGTGGCGGTCAGGGAGAAGCGGGCGGTGGTCGTAAATGACGTGTATGACCATCCACTCATTCATTACAGCAGCGCGCACATCGAGCGCGGCGTTCGTTCACTGGCGCTGCTGCCCCTGTTGATCGCTGATGAACCCGTTGCCGTACTCCTTGGATTCAAGAATCAAGTGCAACACGATTTGAGAAATTGGCGATTTCTTCGGCCATGGCTTCGTCCGGTGTTCTCCAGTCCAAGGTTTTTCGAGGACGGCCGTTCAGAAGCCGGGCGATGTCG
>NZ_JACIZD010000022.1 GCF_014359565.1 Immundisolibacter sp.
GGCGTACTCGAGATCGGAAAAGCTCGTTTGCATGACGTCTGCTCACCCCCGCTGCGGACCAGGCCGCATTGTCTCAGGACCAAGGTCTCATGCCACCTAGACGTGGGAATAAATCAGCGTTTCCTGAGCAGAAACGCCTGCACGCGGACGTTGAACCATTGCGCGTCCTCCACGGACGGCCCGTGCCCGAGGTCCGGCAGCAGCTCCAGGTGCGCATCCGGCGCCTGTGCCGCCAGCGCCTCGCCCATGTGCACGAAATCCGGCAGGTCGCGTGTGCCGACCAGCACCAGCGTGGGCGCCAGCAGTTCGTGCAGGCGCTGCGCGAGGGGTGGTTGCAGGCCCGTTTCCGGGTCGCGGTGTTGCCAGTGCCAGCCGGAGTAGTCGGCCATGATCTGCGTGAGCAGGGCCCGGCCGGTCGGCGTTTGCAGGGTCGGGGCGAACAGCGCGGCGTTCAGCCATGCGCTGCGGGCGGCGTCCAGGCCGTCCCGGGCTGCGATCTGCCAGACGCTCTTGAGCAGCGCCAGCAGCTCGCCAAGCTGGGTGTAGCCACGCAGCAACGGGGCGGACAGCACCACGCGCCCGGTGCGCTGCGGATATGCCACGGCAAAGCTGGCGGCGATGCCACCGCCCAGTGAATGGCCGATCAGGTGCGCGCGATCGATGTCGAGCGCATCCAGCAGGGCGCGCAGGTCCTCGTGGTGAGAGTAGGGCGCCTCACCGGGCAGGCTGGAGCGGCCAAAGCCGCGCAGGTCGTAGCTGATGAGGTCGAAGGAATCGACCAGCGCCGGCCATTGCGGCGCCCACACGCGGTGGTCCAGACCGAAGCCGTGCACCAGAACCAGCGCCTCACCCTGGCCCTGGCGCCGGTAATGCAGGCGGCCGCCGTCGATGTCGACGTGGCCTTCAGTCGGCGCAGTGGGCATGAATCCAGGTGTCCAGTGCGGCCTGTCGATGGGCGAGGATTTCCCGCAGCCAGGGCGTGAAGGTGTCCGGTGCCTGCGCCACTTCGGCCAGCAGGGCCGGCCAGGCCAGCCAACGCCAGGCGCTGGCTTCCAGCGGGTCCGGGTGCGGGTCGCCGCCGTGGATGCCGCACAGCAGGTGGTCGAACTCGTGTTCGGTCAGCTCGCCGATCACCGGCAGGCGGTAGTGCAGGCTGCTGACCGGCGTCAGCGGGCAGTCGAAGCCCATTTCCTCGCGCAGACGCCGCCGCGCTTCATCGACCAGCGGCTGATCCGGCCGCGGGTGACCACAGCAGGTGTTGGTCCACAGGCCGCCGGAGTGGTATTTGCCGTCTGCCCGGCGTTGCAGCAGCAAGCGCCCGGCGGCGTCGAACACGAATACGGAAAAGGCCCGATGCAGCAGTGCACGGCGGTGGGCATCGAGCTTCTCGGCGCGGCCGGTGGGACGATCCTCGTCGTCCACCAGCTGCACCCACTCGGTGGTGGGGGAGGGCAGGTTCATGCCCGCAGCATGCCAGAGCCGGCCCGCCGGGCCAAGACGCCGCTATGATTGGGCCATGCGCCTGAAGCTGTACGTCACCGCCGGTTGCCATCTGTGCGAGGAGGCGCAGGCCGTGCTGGTGCAGGCGGGCCTGGCCGAGGTGGTGGAGCGGGTCGAGATCGGCTATGACGCCGAACTGGCCGAGCGTTACGGGTGGCGCATTCCGGTGTTGCGGATCGAGCCGGGCGGGGTGGAACTGGACTGGCCGTTTGGCGCTGCCGATGTGACCGCAGCCTGTTGAGCCACCGTAACGGCGCAATTCAAATTCACATTCTTAAAGAGGAGACGAACATGGATTACACGCGCAGCGAGGCCAAGGCCTGGGCCGGCAAGACCTTTCACGGCTTCTTCGAGGCGCCGTTCACGCCCATCGACGCCAACGGCGAGATCGATGCCAAGCAGTTGCAGGAGAACATCGACCGCTACATCGAGCTGGGCGTCGATGGCCTGGTGGTGGGGGGCTTCATCGCCGAGCTGTGGACCATGACCTACCAGGACTGGCTGCGTTACCACCAGCTGGTGGCGCAGGCGGTGCGCGGTCGGGTGCCGCTGTTCACCATCATTCTGGAGTCGTCCGCCAAGCAGGCCATCGAGAAGCTGGCCTACGTGCAGAAGCTCGGCTACGACGGCGCCGAGATCATGAACCCGTCCGTGCAGCTGCGCTCCGACGACGAGATCTTCGATTTCATGAAGTACGTGGCCGACCGCTCGCCGCTGGCGCTGGTGCTGTACCGCACGCCGATGCCCGGCACGCTGATGTCGATGGACCTGATCGTGCGCCTGGCCGAGATCGACACCATCGTCGGCGTGAAGCAGGGCAGTTTCAGCCGTTCCGACACGCTCGTGCTGCGCCGCCGGGCACGGCCGGATTTCATCGTCAGCGAACCGATGGAGAGCTTTTTCCTGGACGACCTGCGTGCCGGCGGGCAGGTGCTGTGGGCGGCGTTCTGGTACCTGGCCTACGGCAAGCTGCGCCCGCTGATGCGCGAGTACTACACGCTGGGCCGCGCCGGGCGCTGGGAAGAGGCGCGCAAGCCTTGGGAAGCGCTGCAGCCGGCGCGGGTGTTCTTCGAGGACCTGGCCACCGACATGGCGCGCACCGGCACCTACGCCAGCCACATCGCGATGATGAAGCCGTGGATGGAGGCGATCGGCTTTCCGGTCGGGCCGGTATTGCCACCGGTGCGCAGCCTGCCGGCCGAGCGGCGCGAGTGGCTGGTCGATCAGCTGAAAAAGCTCGGCGTGGCCTGAACGGCGCCGGACAAGAAAAACCCCGCTGCGGCGGGGTTTTTCGTTTCAGGAGGGCAGGGGCGGTACTCAATCCTCGCCGCTGGCGAATCCGAGCAGCTGCAGCAGGCTCAGGAACAGGTTGTACAGGCTCACGTACAGGCTGACCGTGGCCAGCAGGTAGTTGGTCTCGCCGCCGTGCACCAGCGCGCTGGTCTGGTACAGGATCGCCGCGCTCATCAGCAGCACGAACATGGCGCTGACCGCCAGCGACAGGGCGGGAATCTGCAGGAAAACCGCCGCCAGGCCGGTCAGGAAGGCCACCATCACGCCGGCGAACAGAAACCCGCCCATGAAGCTGAAATCCCGCTTCGAGGTCAGCGCGTAGGTGGACAAGCCAAGAAATATCGCGCCGCTGCCACCCAGCGCCGTCATCACCAGCTGGTGACCGTTGCTGAACATCTTCAGGTACATGCCCACGATCGGGCCCAGCGTGAAGCCCATGAAGCCGGTCAGCGCGAACACCGCCAGGATGCCCCAGGCGCTGTTTTGCAGCTTGTGGACCGCAAACAGCAGCCCGAAGTAGCCAACCAGCGTCAGCAGCAGGCCGGGGCCGCGCAGGTCGAGGGCCATCGCAAACGCGGCTGTGGCAGCGCTGAACAGCAGCGTCATGGCCAGCAGGGTGTAGGTATTGCGGATCAGCGAGTTGGTCGCCGCCGCGCCGCGGGTCTGTGCAATCTCGTAGGGGCTGGAATTCATGGGGTATTCCGGGATTTGCCAAGGGGCTTTGATTCTACGCAACTGAGCGCGCTTGGCCACCCCACGGCGTCGGCTGGTCAGGCATCGGCCCGGTCCGCTATCCTTCGCGCCGCCGCGGAGAGGTGGCTGAGCGGTTTAAAGCGGCGGTCTTGAAAACCGTTGACCCGAAAGGGTCCGGGGGTTCGAATCCCTCCCTCTCCGCCAGTTCTGCCCCCGGGAGCAAGCCCTGCGCCCGCTCGGCGTCCGCCTGGGCCTGATCCGCATGATCTTGAGCCGGTCGATACGCTCCTTGAGCGCCGGGTCCTCCAGATCGGCGGGCCTGCCTCGATGCGTCTGGCGACGCGATCGTCCAGCTTGTCCGTCGGCACGGCCATGCCTTCGCAAGCGGTCGGCACCGCGCTCAGGCGGCGTTCTGCAACGGACGCGCGCGCTCGATCCGCTCGCGCTCCTTGGGCGTGTTCATCACCTCCCAAAGATCGCTGCGCCGCTGTATGTTGAGCCAGAAGTCCGGGCTGTTACCGAACACGCGGGCCAGGATCAGCGCCGTTGCCGCGGTCACGTTCCTGCGGTTCCCGCACAACTCATTGACATGCTTGCGCTGGACGCCCATCGCCTCGGCGAGCGCCCCCTGCGTCAAGCCCATCGGCTGCATGAACTCTTCGGTGAGAATTTCGCCGACAGTCGCCGGCTTGCGCTTGGTGGTCAGCATGCTTGCCTCTCTTTCATCGGTAGCCGTGATCGTCCAGATAAATTCCGTCCGCTTCGCCGCGCTCGCCATCCCAACGGAAGATCAACCGCCATTGTTGGTTGACGCGGATGGAATGGAATCCTGCCAGATTGCCGCGCAGCTTCTCGAAGTGATTGCTGGGCGGCACGCGCAAGTCCTGGTCGGTCACGGTATCGTCAATCATCTGGAGCTTGCGGAACAAGCGGGCTTCAAGATCGGATGGGATATTGCGGGAACGGACATCATCCACAAAGAAGGCCCGCAGCCAGTGGTCCCGAAAGCCTACGATCACAGATTCAATCCAACGACGAGCGTATGTACCACACTATAACTCACGCTGACGCGGTCCCCGCGGCCGCGCCCAGAAAAATGCCGGCTGCACCCGGCGCCCGTCGGGCAACCCGGTACAGCCGGCGATGGGGCAGGGGGCTGCAATCGCCCCCTCGAGGCCCGGCGGTGGTCAGCGCAGGTCGAACCGGTCGAGGTTCATCACCCGGGTCCAGGCGGCGACGAAGTCGTTGACGAACTTGTCCCCGGCATCGTCGCTGGCGTAGACCTCGGCGATGGCGCGCAGCTCGGAGTTCGAACCGAACACCAGATCCACCCGCGTGCCGGTCCACTTGAGCGCACCGTCAGCGCGCCCTTCGTATACACCCTCGCCGGCGGGCTGCCATTGGACGCCGGGGTCCAGCAGGTTGACGAAGAAGTCGTTCGTGAGCACGCCCGGGCGGCTGGTGAGGACGCCATGCCCGGTGCCGCCATGGTTGGCACCGAGCACCCGCAGCCCGCCGACCAGCACCGTCATTTCCGGCGCGGTGAGGCTGAGCAGTTGGGCACGGTCGAGCAACAGCTCCTCGGCGCGAGTTTTGACGCCGGGCTTCAGGTAGTTGCGGAAGCCATCGGCTATCGGTTCCAGCGGGGCGAAGGATTCGACATCGGTCTGCTGCTGGCTGGCGTCGCCGCGGCCGGGTGCGAACGGCACTGTGATTTCGATGCCGGCCGCCTTGGCCGCCTGTTCGATGCCCACGTTGCCGCCCAGCACAATCACATCGGCCACGCTGGCGCCGCTGGCCGCGGCGATGCCCTCGAGCACCTTCAGAACCTCCTGCAGGCGCGCCGGCTCGTTGGCTTCCCAGTGCCTTTGCGGATCCAGGCGGATGCGGGCGCCGTTGGCGCCGCCGCGCTTGTCCGAGTCGCGGAAGGTGCGCGCGCTGTCCCAGGCGGTGGCGACCAGATCGCTCACGCCAAGACCGCTGGCGGCGATCTTCGCCTTTACCGCCGCCACGTCGTAATCGCGCCGACCGGCCGGCACCGGGTCCTGCCAGATCAGCTCCTCGGCCGGCACCTCGGGGCCCAGGTAACGCACGCGCGGCCCCATGTCGCGGTGGGTCAGCTTGAACCAGGCGCGGGCGAAGGCGTCGGCGAAGGCCTGTGGGTCCTGGTGGAAGCGGCGCGCGATCGGCTCGTAGATCGGATCGAAGCGCAGCGACAGATCCGCCGTGGTCATCATCGGCGCGTGTTTCCTGGACGGGTCGTGGGCGTCCGGAATCATGTGCTCCGGCTTCACGTCCTTGGCCCGCCACTGATGCGCGCCGGCCGGGCTCTTGACCAGCTCCCATTCGTAGCCGAACAGCATGTCGAAGTAGCCGTTGTCCCATTGGGTGGGATTCGGCTTCCAGGCGCCTTCGATGCCGCTGGTGGTGGTGTGCGGGCCCTTGCCGGTGCCGAAGGCATTTTTCCAGCCAAGGCCCATCTGCTCGATCGGCGCCGCTTCCGGCGGCGGGCCGACGAGCTGCGGATCGCCCGCGCCGTGGGCCTTGCCGAAGGTGTGACCGCCGGCGACCAGCGCCACCGTTTCCTCGTCGTTCATGGCCATGCGGGCGAAGGTTTCGCGCACGTCGCGGCCGGAAGCGACCGGGTCGGGGTTGCCATCGGGGCCTTCCGGGTTCACGTAGATCAGGCCCATCTGTACGGCGGCGAGCGGGTTCTCGAGCTCACGCTCGCCGGAGTAGCGACTGCCGGGCTTGTCCGAGGTAGCCAGCCACTCGGCCTCAGCGCCCCAGTAGACATCGTCCTCCGGCTCCCAGATGTCCTCGCGCCCGCCGCCGAAACCGAAGGTCTTGAAACCCATCGATTCCAGCGCCACGTTGCCGGCCAGGATCATCAGATCCGCCCAGGACAGCTTGCTGCCGTACTTCTTCTTGATCGGCCACAGCAGCCGACGCGCCTTGTCCAGGTTGCCGTTGTCCGGCCAGCTGTTGATGGGCGCAAAGCGCTGGTTGCCGGTGGCGGCGCCACCGCGGCCGTCGGCGATGCGGTAGGTGCCGGCGCTGTGCCAGGCCATGCGGATGAACAGGCCGCCATAGTGGCCCCAGTCGGCCGGCCACCAGTCCTGCGAGTCGGTCATCAGCGCCTTGAGGTCGTTTTTCAGCGCGGCGTAGTCGAGCTTCTGGAACGCCCGGGCGTAGTCGAATCCAGCGTCCAGGGGGTTCGACTTGGCCGAGTGCTGGCTCAGAATCCGCAAATTCAGCCGGTCCGGCCACCAATCGGCATTCGACCGTGCGGCGGCCGTGGTGCGGCTGCCGTGCGTGCCGCTGAAAGGACACTTTGCTTCGTTGGACATTACCTGTTCCTCGTATTGGCTAGGGGGATGAGATGAGTGGGATGGGATGCAACGCTATCGGATTGGCCGACGCAGTTCCAATTGAACTTTTGGATTCAATCGATAGGCATCGTCTATCGATTCCGGCGGACGCCCGAGATCAGCACCGGTCAGCCGGCCACCCCGCGACCCGACGCGGCACTGCGGGGAACTCAACCTGGGCCGCTATAATCGGCAGCTTTCGCACATCCCAAGCAAAAGTCCAAACTACGTGATCAATCGTCTCATTGCGGCCGTGAAGGCCGTGTTCGGCCGCGCGCCACCAACCCCCGAAGCTCCGCCCGTTGCGCCGCGCGCCCCCAAGCCTGCCCCGGAACGGCCCAAACAGACCGCGCCGCAAGCAGCGCAAACCAAGGCCCCTCCGGCTCCCCGGAAAGGACCGGCCACCGCCAAGCCGCGCGTCGCCACACCGGCCCCCAAGGCCCCCGCGCACACCACCGGCCTGCCGTTCGATGCGCTGCCACTGGACCCGCGGCTGAAGGCGAGCGTGGCTGCCACGGGCTTTACGCACTGTACGCCAATTCAGGAGCAGGCCTTGCCGAGGCTACTGGCGGGCAAGGACGTCGCCGGCCAGGCGCAGACCGGCACCGGCAAGACGGCGACCTTCCTGCTGGCCCTGTTCAATCATCTGCTGCGCGAACCGCCGCGGCCCGGCCGCCTGCCAACCCAGCCGCGGGCGCTGGTGATGGCGCCGACCCGCGAGCTGGTGATCCAGATTTATCGCGATGCGCAGGCGCTGGGGCACGGACTCGACATCACGCTCGGCCTGGCCTACGGCGGCGTTGATTACGACAAGCAGCGGGACCAGATCGCCGCCGGTGTGGATGTGCTGATCGGCACGCCCGGGCGCCTGATCGATTTTCTGAACCAGGGCGTTTACGACCTGTCGGCCGGGCAGGTGATCGTGCTCGACGAGGCCGACCGGATGTTCGACCTGGGCTTCATCAAGGACGTGCGCTACATGATGCGGCGCCTGCCGCCGCCGCAGGAACGCCTGTCGATGATGTTCTCGGCGACGCTCGCCCAGCGCGTGCTGGAACTGGCCTACGAGCACATGCACGACCCGGAGCTGGTGCGCATCGAGCCGGAAAAGGTCACCGTCGATCGCGTGCGTCAGGTGATCTACCACACCGCCACCGACGAGAAAATTCGCCTGCTCATCGGCCTTTTACAGTCGCTGCCAGAGGCCCGCAGCATGGTGTTCGTCAACACCAAGGCCGAAGCCGAGCGCGTGTGGGGCTACTTGCAGACCAACGACATTCCGGCCGGCCTGATGACCGGCGACGTGCAGCAGCGCAAGCGCGAGCGTCTGCTCGAACAGTTCCGCAAGGGTGAACTGGCGGCGCTGGTGGCCACCGACGTGGCCGCCCGCGGCCTGCACATCGACGGCGTGACGCACGTGTTCAATTACGACCTGCCGCAGGATGCCGAGGATTACGTGCACCGCATCGGCCGCACGGCGCGCGCCGGCGCCGCCGGCGAGGCGATCAGCTTCGGCTGTGAGCGTTACGTGTACTCGCTGCCGGAGATCGAAAAGTACATCGGGCAGAAGTTGCCGGTAGAACCGGTGCCACCCGACATGCTGGTCAAACCGAAGCCACGCGTGCGCCTGGCGGAGGAAGATCGCGTGGCGCCCAGGCCCGGCGCCAGTGGCGGTCGTTCCGGCACTAGCGGCGGACCATCGCGGCGCCGGCCGCCGCGGCGGACGCACTGACGTTCCGAGGCACAGACGTGCCGACCACTGTGGGAGCCCGGCTGTGCCGGGCGAGCATCGCGCAGCAAAGCTGCGCTTCACAAGGATTTAACGATCACCGACACCGACTGGCTTTCTGGCTTTTCGATAATTTAACATAATATACATTATGCGCAATGGAGCGCGCCGAGCCGGACCCCGCGCCGCGGCCGGTGCGCTGGTGGCTGGACCGCCTGGACCGCTGGCAGGCACACGAGGCCGACTTCATGACCCTGCGCCAGCACGCCGGCATCACGCGCCAGGAAGTGGCCACGCTGTGCGCCGTGACCGAGGCCACCGTCAGGCGCTGGGAGGACGCCAGCAAGCCGCCGCCGCGCGCCATCGTGCTGCTGCTGCACCTGTCCGGCGGCCAGCTGGGCGTGCTAGATCCGGCATGGCAGGACTGGTGCATCCGTGCCGGCCAACTGTGGGCGCCGCACCTGCTGGGCCGAGGCTTCCAGCCCGAGCACCTGAAGGTCTACGAATACGCCTTCATGGAGCGCGACGCCCTGCGCCAGGAGCTGGACAAGGCACGGGCGGCCGCATCACTCAAATCAGGCCACCAGGGCGGGAACGGGCGCCCTCAATGCCACGCGGTACGGGCTGCGCCCGGCACGCCCGGCCAGGCCATCGCCCCCGAAAGTGTGGATGCCGGGCTTCCGCTGCCGCGCCTCCCGATGAGGGGCGACCAACCCCGGAATCCGTTGAAGCATGACGATCTGATTCCGCCATCGCATGCCGGTGCAGCGTGCCCGCAAACCGTTGATGCACAACAAAACGGCCAGGCCGATGCTGGAAGCGTGTGCATGCCTGAGCATGGGCGCGGGACACTTGTCGAAGTAGAGACAAGCCCAGGCTCGCTGCGCTCGCCGGCATCCGCGGACCCGCCGCCAGGTGCCGCGAAACCTGCCGGCAGACACCCTGCCCTAGCCACGCCCAGGGACCGGGCAAGCGGTCGCGACGGCGCCAACCCTGCGCCCGCACGTGCGCCTACCGACAAAGGACCGGCACGCTCGCCGCCGGCGAGCGCCGCCGGGCCTTTGAACGGAGGCTATACATTATGCGCAATAGAGCGCGCCGAGCCGGACCCCGCGCCGCGGCCGGTGCGCTGGTGGCTGGACCGCCTGGACCGCTGGCAGGCACACGAGGCCGACTTCATGACCCTGCGCCAGATGGCCGGCATCACGCGCCAGGAGGTGGCCACGCTGTGCGCCGTGACCGAGGCCACTGTCAGGCGCTGGGAGGACGCCAGCAAGCCGCCGCCGCGTGCGATCGTGCTGCTTGTGAAAGCTCGCCCGGCCCATCCGGCGGCGTCGGGAATGATCCCGTGGCGCACCCAAACCCCACCTGTCGCGAACCCGACAAAGCCCACAGGCCTGCCTTGGCGGCCTGGCCCGGGATTGGCCATGAATAAATAAACGCATTCAATTACCGCTAGTTATTGAATATTCGTGGCTGGCACACTGCTTGCGATGAACCGGCTGAAGCCCTCATCGGTCGCCGGTCATGCCCACTGCCACTGTCATCGTCAACGACACCACGCTGCGCGACGGCGAGCAGACCGCCGGGGTTGCGTTCAGTGTCGGGGAAAAACTCGCCATCGCACGCGCACTGGCTGCTGCCGGCGTGCCGGAACTCGAAGTCGGCATTCCGGTAATGGGCGGCGCCGAGCGCGAGACCATCGAGGCCGTCGCTGCCCTGCATCTGGGTCCGCAACTGATGGTCTGGGGTCGCATGCAGCCGCAGGATCTGGCCGCGACCCGTGCCTGCAGGGTTGACCTCGTCAACCTGTCGATCCCGGTATCGGACATTCACCTCGCCCACAAGCTGGGTCGCGACCGGGCCTGGGCGCTCGGCCAGGTGGAACGCTACGTGAAGGCCGGGCTGGATGCCGGATTCAGGGTGTGCGTGGGCGCCGAGGATGCCTCGCGCGCCGATGTCGATTTCCTCCTGCGCGTGGCGGAAACGGCCGCCGCGGCGGGCGCCTGCCGGCTGCGCTTTGCCGACACGCTGGGCGTGCTCGACCCGTTCGGCATCTACGAGCGAATCGCCCGCCTGCGCGCGGCGGTCGATCTGGATATCGAGATGCACGCCCACGACGACCTGGGGCTGGCCACTGCCAACACGCTGGCGGCCGTGCGTGCCGGGGCGACGCACATCAACACGACCGTCAATGGCCTGGGCGAGCGCGCCGGCAATGCGCCGCTGGAAGAGGCCGTGATGGCTTTGCGCCACCTGTACGGTATCGACACCGGCGTCGACAGCCACCGCCTGCCGATGCTGTCGGCACTGGTGGCGACCGCGTCCGGGCGACCGGTGGCGGCCGGCAAGAGCATCGTCGGTGAGTGGGTGTTCACCCATGAGGCCGGCATCCACGTCGATGGCCTCATCAAGCACGCCGCCAACTACCAGGGCTTCGACCCGGCAGAGCTTGCCCGCAGCCACCGCACCGTGCTCGGCAAGCATTCCGGCGGCAACGCGGTGCGCGCCGCCTATGCGGCGCTCGGCATTGCGCTTGACGCCACCGCGGTCGGACGGCTGCTGGCGCAGATTCGTGCCCACGCGGTCGCCACCAAGCGGGCGCCGGAAGTGGCCGACCTGCTGCGCTTTTATCGAAAACTTACGCTGGAGGCAGCCTGATGAGAGCACTGCACGGGTCACCGTACGCCGCGCCGGGAGCCGGCCGATGAGCGCCCTGCTCGATCGCATGGCGCAGCTGTCGGCGGCCGAGGAGTTCTTCGCTTTCCTCGACCTGCCCTACGAGCCCCAGGTGGTGCACGTCAACCGCCTGCACATCCTGAAACGCTTCAATCAGTACCTGCGCGTCACGCCGGAACTGGACGGCCAGGACGAGGCCGCGCAGCGCGCCATCTGCCGCGGGCTGCTGGCACGGGCGCATGACGATTTCGTGCACTCCAACGCCGCGCAGGAAAAGGTGTTCAAGGTGTTCCAGGACCAGGACGGCAAATCGGTGTCGCTGAGCTCTCTGCGCGGCGCCCTGCCCAGTCAACGCGAGAGGACGTGACAGCCATGCACAGCGTCGTATGCATCAAGCAGGTGCCGGACAGCTCGCAGATACGCGTGCATCCGGTCACCAACACCATCATGCGCCAGGGCGTGCCGGCGATCATCAATCCCTACGACCTGTTTGCCCTGGAGGCCGCCCTGAAGCTCAAGGACCGCTACGGCGGTCGGGTGACGGCGCTGTGCATGGGGCCGCCGCAGGCCGAGGCGGCGCTGCGCAAGGCACTGTCGTTTGGCGCCGACGAGGCGATCCTGGTCACCGACCGGGCCTTTGCCGGCTCCGACACGCTGGCCACCAGCTTCGCGCTGGCCTCTGCGGTCCGGCAGATCCAGCGCGACATGGCGGTGGATATCGTCTTCACCGGCAAGCAGACCATCGACGGTGACACCGCCCAGGTCGGCCCCGGCGTGGCCAAGCGGCTGGACCTGCAACTGCTGACCTACGTTTCCAATATCGACGAGGTCGACCTGGAACGGGGCGAAATCGTCGTGCAGCGCCGCGCCGAGGGCGGCGTGCAGCTGCTCAAGACCCGCCTGCCGGCGCTGGTCACGGTGCTCGAAGGCATCAACGAGATGCGCTTCGCGACGCTCGACGACATGTTCCGGGCCGCCCGCTACCCCCTGAAAGTCTGGAACCGGGAACAGGCCGGCATCGAGGACGTGGCCAAGATCGGCCTCAAGGGCTCGCCCACCGTGGTAGCCAAGGTCTTCGCGCCGCAGGCCAGGCGCGAGCGGGCGGAACTGATCGAGACCCAAAGCAACGCGCCCAGCGATCTGGCTGCCACGCTGCTGGCCAAGCTGTTCACCCGCTATCCCCAGGTCAAGGCCCAGGTAGAGCGCCAGGCCCTGTGAGCACGGAGAACCGACCCATGAGTGAACAAGCCCCCTCCTCGCCCGCCCGGCCGACTGGCCGGCGCAAGGTCGAACTCGACCCGCGTCTGGCCGCCTACAAGGGTGTGTGGGTATTCATCGAGCACGAGCGCGGCGCCGCGCATCAGGTGTCCTTCGAGTTGCTGGGCGAGGGCCGCAAACTGGCCGACGCGCTCGGTGTGGAACTGGCCGGCGTGGTGCTGGGCGCGCCGGGCGAGGCGACGCGGCGCTTTTGCGCCGAAGCCTTCCACTACGGCGCCGATCTTTGCTACCTGGTCGAGGACCCGATCCTGGCCGACTACCGCAACGAGCCCTACACGCGCGGCCTGACCGATCTGGTCAATGCCTTCCAGCCGGAAATCCTGCTGCTGGGGGCCACCACGCTGGGCCGCGACCTGGCCGGATCGGTGGCCACCACCTTGCAAACAGGCCTGACCGCCGACTGCACTGAGCTGAACATTGATCCGGAAAACCGCAGCCTTGCCGCCACCCGCCCCACCTTCGGCGGCAGCCTGCTGTGCACCATCCAGACCCTGAACTACCGGCCGCAGATGGCCACCGTGCGGCCGCGGGTGATGAGCCTGCCGGAGCCCGACACCGGCCGCAGCGGGCGCATCGTCGAGCACCCGCTGGGCCTCATCGAGACCGACATCATCACCAAGGTGCTGGAGTTCATCCCCGACCAGAACCGCGATCAGGCGCAGCTGGCCTACGCCGACATCATCGTCTCGGGCGGGCGGGGCCTCAAGCGCCCCGAAAACTTCCAGTTGATCTGGGATCTGGCCAAGGTGCTGGGCGCCGAGGTCGGCGCCTCGCGGCCGGTGACACAGGCCGGCTGGGTCAGTGCCGACCGCCAGGTCGGCCAGACCGGCAAGACGGTGCGGCCGAAGCTGTACATCGCCGCCGGCATTTCCGGCGCGATCCAGCACCGCGTGGGCATGGAAGCCTCGGACGTCATCATCGCCATCAACGAGGACCCGGCGGCGCCGATCTTCGACTTCGCCACCTACGGCATCGTCGGCAACGCCATGCAGATTCTGCCGGCGCTGACCGAGGCGTTTCGCCAACACCTGGCCACCGCCCGCAAGGCGGGCTGACCCGAGGAGATCGTCATGAGCGAGAAATTCGACGTCATCGTGGTCGGCGCCGGTCCGGCCGGCAACGCCGCCGCCTACACGCTGGCCAAGGGCGGATTGAAAGTGCTGCAGATCGAGCGCGGCGAATCGCCGGGCTCCAAGAACGTGCAGGGCGCCATCCTCTACGCCGACGCGCTGGAACGGATCATTCCCGACTTTCGCGA
Organism: Immundisolibacter sp.; assembly: GCF_014359565.1. NCBI lineage: Bacteria > Pseudomonadati > Pseudomonadota > Gammaproteobacteria > Immundisolibacterales > Immundisolibacteraceae > Immundisolibacter > Immundisolibacter sp. The sequence goes on from NZ_JACIZD010000022.1 coordinate 13,802, forward strand.
CGATGCGCCGCTGGAGCGGCACGTCATCGAGCAGCGCGTCTGGGTGCTGTCCGACGATGCCTACGTCGGCAGCACCTACCGCTCGGCCGCCTTCGACAAGCCGCCCTACAACCGCTACACCATCATCCGCGCCCAGTTCGACAAATGGTTCTCGCAAAAGGTGCAGGAAGCCGGCGCCCTGCTACTGTGCGAGACCACCGTCACCGGCCTGGTGATGGACGGCGACCGGGTCGCCGGCGTGCACACCGACCGCGGCGGCACGGTGTACGCCGACCTGGTGATCCTGGGTGACGGCGTGAACTCCCTGCTGGCCAACAAGGCCGGCTTTCACCCGGAGCTGAAGCCCCGCGACGTGGCATTGGCGGTCAAGGAGATCCACTTCCTGCCGGAAGCCACCATCGAGAGTCGCTTCAACGTGCAGCCCGACCAGGGCGTGGTGATCGAGATGGCCGGCAAGATCACGCAGGGCATGGTCGGCACCGGCTTCCTGTACACCAACCGCGAGTCGCTGACCATCGGCGTCGGCTGCCTGCTGTCGGACTTCAAGGCCAACGGCGTGCCGCCCTATCAGATGCTGGAGGACATGAAGAAACACCCCGCCATCGCGCCGCTGCTCGAAGGCGGCGAGATGAAGGAGTACTGCGCCCACCTGATCCCGGAAGGTGGCTACAAGGCGGTGCCGCAGGTCTACGGGCACGGCTGGCTGATGGTTGGCGACGCCGCCATGCTGGTCAACAGCGTGCACCGCGAGGGCTCCAACCTGGCCATGACCTCCGGCCGCCTGGCGGCGGAAACGGCGCTCGAACTGGCCGCCGCCGGCAAGGCCATGACGGCGCGCAATCTGGCCACCTACCGCGCGCGCCTGGAAGACAGCTTCGTGCTCAAGGATCTGAAGAAATACCAGCGCCTGCCGCAGGTATTCGACCGCAACCATCAGTTCTTCACCGATTACCCGGACCTGCTCAACGGCGCCGCCCACACCCTGCTCACCGTCGACGGCGTCGACAAGAAAACCAAGGAAAAACAGGTGCGCAAGAACTTCGTCACGCGCCGCTCGCCGCTGGGTCTGGTGGGCGATGCCTTCAAGCTGTGGAGGGCCTTCGAATGATCAAGGTCGAGGAAAAACTGTTCCAGAACCGCTACCGGGTCGACGCCGGACGGCCGCACATCTCCATCATCGACGCATCGGTCTGCCAGCACGACTGCCCGACCAAACAATGCACCGTCTGCTGCCCGGCGGCCTGCTACACCCGCGAGGGTGACGGTCGCGTCACGCTGATTACCGACGGTTGCCTGGAATGCGGCACCTGCCGGGTGATCTGCACCGATCACCGTAACGTGGCGTGGGAGTACCCGCGCGGCGGCTACGGCATCCTGTTCAAGTTCGGCTGACGGCCATGCCAAGACCGGAAAAACACGTCTTCGTCTGTGTCCAGACCCGCCCGGCCGGGCACCCGCGCGGCTCCTGCGGTCAAAGCGGCAGCGGCGACCTGCTGCAGGCGCTGGGACAGGGGCTGGCGCAGGCCGGGCTGGCCGAGCGCGTGGCGCTCACCTCCTGCGGTTGCCTTGGACCCTGCGGTGACGGGCCCAACGTCCTGGTGTATCCGCAAGGCGTTCTGTACCTTGGCGTAAGCCGCGACGATGTGCCGGGCATCCTGGATCACCTGGCCGGTGGCGAACCGGTGACGCGGCTGCTGGCGCCGGCCACGGTATGGAGCTGACGGCCACAGCCCGCTTCGGTGGCTCCGTCCCGGCGGCAGCGGCCGAGCTGCTGGAGCAGGCACGCGCCGCCTGGCACGATCCGGCCGCCGCAACCGCCCTGCTCGGCGAGGCGCTGGCCCTGGCGCCGGACTGTCTGGCGCTGCATTACGCCCGCTACAAATTCCACAGCAGCCATGGCCAGTACGCACTGGCCGACGCGGCCGCCGGCGCGGCACTGATCGAAGCCGCCCGCCAGGCGGGCTTCGACGCCGACTGGCGCACCCTCGGCCCGGCCACTGCCGATTGGTCCGACGTGCACGGCGCGGCTCATTTCTACCTGTTCAGCCTCAAGGCCCTGGCCTATCTGCGTCTGCGCCGCGGCGCCGTGCAGGACTGCCTCGCCCTGCTGGACACACTGCAGCGGATCGATCCGGCCGACCAGGTCGGGGCCGAGGTCATCCGCGCCCTGTACCGGGGAGCCATCAGCCATGCGGCCTGAATCCGGCGCCCGCCTGGGGTGGAAAACCACCCTCGCCCACCCGGACGGCCACAACCCGTGGTCCGTCTACGAGCGCCTGCTGAATCGCGTGGCGGACGTCGGCCCGGCGCATGAGATAACGCTTGGCATGATCTGGACGCTGTGCCGGGGCGAGCGCGCCAGCGGGCTTGCCATGACCCCCGCCAGTGCCCCGCGCACCCTGCCGTGGCCCGGCACGCTGGCTGGCCGACCGCTGGCCGAACTGGCCAGCTGGCTGCCGGCCTGGAACCCGCACGAGGCAAGCATCGGTCTGGCCGCCGTCAATGCCGCCCTGAACACGCCGGACAACCCGCTGTTGGCGAATTCAACGCCGCTGTCCGGTCGCGGCAACCTCGCCGTTTTCGAGCACTTTGCCCCGCAGCTGAAAAACCGGCGGGTGGTGGTGATCGGCCGCTACCCAGGCCTTGAGGCCTACGCCGGCGCCCTGGACCTGACCGTGCTGGAGCGCCAGCAGACCGAAGGCGACCTGCCCGACCCGGCCTGTGAATACCTGCTGCCGGAGGCCGACTGGGTATTCCTGACCGCCAGCAGTCTGGCCAACAAGACCTTTTCGCGCCTGGCCGAACTATCGCGCCGCGCCACCACCGTGCTGATGGGGCCAGGCACGCCCTGGCTGGCCGATTTCGCGGACTTCGGTATCGACTACCTGGCCGGCGTGGACGTCACGGACAGCGCGCAACTGCGCCGCACCGTCGCCGAGGGTGGCGGCACACGCCTGTTCGACGGCGGTGTGCGCTACCGCCTGGCGGCCCTGCACGCCGACACCTGAACCCCCACCCTGGAGCAAACCCCATGGCCATCGCCTACGACCACCTGAAAGCCGACCTCACCCTGTGCACCGGCACCCGCAAGGCCGGGCAGCAATGCAACGGCACCGTCCATGTCTGCGGCCAGTGCGGCGCCCGCGGCTGCAAACAGACGCGCGTCGGCCTGTGTACGGAACAGGCATTCAGCGTGCTCGACCAGTGCCTGAAATGCGGTGCCCATGCCATGCAGCCGGCTGGCTGATCGTCCGCTTTTTTTCACACGCCACAGGCCGCTTGAGCGCGCAGGAAAACCCCATGGCCGAAATGATCACCGTGGAAGATCGCAACCAGGACACCCTGTCGCGCAAGGCCGGCCGTTATCTGTACGTCGATACCCGGTTGTGGCTCGACGAAGATGGCCAGGTGCACCGGGCTGACGGGCCGGCCGTGCTTTCCCCCGACGGGGCCCAGATCTGGTATGTCCGCGGCAAAGAAGTGACGCGTGAGGTAACCGCGTTCTTTATCCAGCATAAATGGCCCTTGCAACGAGGCCTGAATACGCCGGAAAAGATCATTGAGTTCGATGCCCGGTTCCTGAAATGACCGCCGGGCCGAGCACAAGCGGTGACTTCAATCCCAGGCCAAGTGCCTATTGCCTGGAATCACGCAACTGACTTTCGAAATCAATGGGTACCGCTCTACAACGATGCCTTGCAGGAGCTCGTCATGTTCACCAAAGCGTGCGATTTGAGCGAATTGAGTGAAGGAAAATACGATGTAGCCGCCGTCAACCGCACTCTGGTGCTGCTGGTCTGGCCGCGGGGCGGTCAACTCGTCGCCTTGCAGGGTATGTGCCCACATGCGAACGAACCGCTTGCCGACGCCAGGTTCGACGGCAGCATTCTCGCCTGCCGGCATCATGACTGGGAATTCGACGGCGCCACCGGCCAGTGTGTCCGGGGAAAGCCCTGCAAGCTTGCCGAATATCCCGTCCAGATACGAGACGGAGAAGTCCACGTCGACGTTACCGGCGTGGTTCCCAACCGGGCCGCTTGATATCGGGGCACACGTTCGCCGATCGGATCGAATCAAATCAATCAGCGATTCCCGTATACATCAAGCCAGTCGACCAGGCCAGTTTTCAGGAGATTCCCCATGTCGATTGCCGAAGGATTCTTCATTGATTGGGACGGCAATGCCCGCCGCACGGACGATCCCGGCGGTGGGTATTGCTGCGAAGTCGATACCGTCGCCCGCTATGTTGCCGTCACCACGAAAAGCGGCACCCTGGTGCATGAGGGCACTTATTACCTGAGCCTGGCTGACATCGAAAAGGCCGGCATCAAGGCGCCGCTGGTCGCCGGCTCGCATCCCTGGGGCAGCCGGCAAGACGGATTCTAATGAAGCGCTGAATAAATCCATCCTGGATTTTTCAGCGCCCGCCATCGGAAAAGTGTGATTTTCCGATGGCTCACAAAATCAGTGGCTTGCAGCCACCGATTTTGGCAGCGCGTCCCTGCGCTGCGGGAAACGCTGAATACTCCAGCGTTTCCCTAAGCGTCGCTCACAGCCGCGGGAATCGGATCATGTTGCCAACCACCATTCTGGTCGACGATGCGCCGCGCTGCGTCGTGCGGCCGAACGACGCCAAGGCGCTCAGTCGCTTCATTCGCAGCGGCAGACCGTTCCTGCTCGGCAAAAAACCGGACGGCACCATTTCCCACCGACCGGCCGAGGCCGGGGAACTGGCGAAGTGGTGCGATGCCCTGGCCCTGCATGAGGCCTGCGGCGGCACCGAGGACGAGTATTTCGGGGTGCCGCTGTAGCGAAAGCCGCTCCGCCTTCCCGGCAAAAGCGCCGCCGTCCGGGCGGCGTCAGAGCACCGCTTCGAAGCCCTCGAACTGCGGCGGGCCGAGGTACAGCCCCTTGTTCTGGCCGGCGCCGGCGTGGGCGGCACGAAACGCCTCCGAGCGCGTCCAGGCCTCGAAGGCGGCGGCGCCGTCCCAGGTGGAGTGCGAAATGAACACCGTGGCCTGCCCGTCGCTGGGCCCCTGCAGCAGGTTGAAGCGCTGGAAACCGGGCACCTCGGCCAGACGGCTGTCGCGCGTGCGCCAGACCTCGATGAATTCGGCCTCGCGGCCGGCGGCGATGCGAAAGCGGTTCATGGCGATGAACATGGGCAAGACTCCCTGGAGCGTGGCGCAGGACAGGCACCGCAACGGCCGGCGCAGGGCCTTGGCAGGACCTGAAGAAGGTCAGGAACGATACCCCTCCTCGGCCAGCACCTGGCGCACCACCGGCAGCGCACGCACGCGCCGGTAGTGCGCCGCCACGCGCGGCGGCAGCGGAATGTCCGTCCGGTCGGCCCAGAATTCGTTGTAGAACAGCCCGGCGTCGGCGATGGTGAAGTGCTCGCCGACCGCGTAACCGGCGGCCGGCAGGCGCGTGTCGAGCACCGCAAACGCCTGGGTGACGATCTGGCGGCCATGCGCCGTCACGTCGTCGCGCGCCCGCGCGCCGGGTTCGGCAAGGTAGCGCTCGGCGGTGAAGATGCGCCTGAAGCCCTCGCCGTGCAGCTGGCTGAGCGCAAAGTCGAGCAGTTCCACGGCGCGCGCCGCGAGCGCCGGATCATCCGGCAGTAGCCTGGCGCGCGGGTATCGCTCGGCAAGCCACAGCGCGATCGACCGGAAGTCGGTCAGCGCCGTGCCCTCGTCCGGCACCAGCGTCGGAATGGTGCCGCGCGGGTTGATGGCCAGGTACTCGGGCTTCAGGTGATCGCCGGCCGGCAGGTTCAGAATCCACGCCTCGAACGGCAGCTCCAGGGTTTCGAGCAGGATGTGGATGCCGGTCGAGCAGGAACCGGGCGTCATGTAGAACTTCATGGCCATGGTCGGGCTCCGGGCGCGGGATCACACATTGCCGTCGGCCGACCAGCGCTGCGAACCGAGCGCCGTCGCAATCGCCTGCGCGCGCGCCAGCTCGATGTCATCGGCATCGCCCGCCACTTCCCGGCAGGCGCGCAGCGCCGCGTGCAGTAGCTCGGCCTTCGGATAGACCGGGCCGAAGCCTTCGCCGTGGGCGCGGTAGTCGCAGGCACACACCTGCAGCAGCGCCTCGAAGCGGTCCGGCTGATCGAACGCGCCCAGGCGCGCCAGCATGGCCGCCACCGGACCCGCGCGCACCTCCGACACGCGGTGCACGCGCTCGCATTCGGCGAGCGCCAGCAGCGCCAGCTCGCGACAGGCTGCCGGCACGCCAAAACGCGCGCAGATGGCCTCGATGCGTGGCGCGCCGCGCTCGACGTGGCGGTAGTGAACCGGCAGATGCTCGGGCGGCGAGTCGGACTTGCCGACGTTCATCACCAGCAGCGCAAAGCGCACTTCGAGCGGCGCGTCGGCGCGCGCGGCCTCGGCCAGCGCGTTCAGGGTGTGCAGGCCGATGTCGACGCTGCGCTGATCGGCGCCCAGCTGCGGCACGCCAAACAGCGCCGCGACCTCCGGCAGCACCGCGCCGAGCGCGCCCGACAGGCGCAGCGCCGCCAGCATGCGCGAGGGCCCGCGCGTCATGAGACCGCGTTGCAGTTCCGGCCACATGGCCGGGCCCGGCGTGACGCGCAACGCGCCGCGCACGGTGTGCCCGGCCATGGCGTCGAGCAGTTCCTCATCGAGCCCGCTGTCGTCCTCGGCCAGCAGCGCCGCCATGCGCAGCACCGCCAGCCCCGGCTCGGTCTGCAGCAGATCGGCGGGCCTCGGCATCGGCGTCAGGCCGGCTGGCGCGGCGGCTTCACGGGGCCGACATCGACCTGGATCGCGTCGCCCTGGATGCGCAGCGGGTGCGGCAGCGCCGGCTTAGGCGGTGCTGCCGCCCGGGGCAGGATGCCCCGGCGTAACCCAAGGACACAGGTCCTTGGGCTACGGAGCGCATCGCGGGCATGTACCGCGATGCGGCGAGCGGACAGATTCCATGGATGGAATCTGTCCGTATTCGAACAGGCATGCAGCGCGTTGCGCACCGCGTGCGTCACGCACTTGCCGCTGGCGGCGTCGAAGCCCCACTGGTGATGCGGGCATTTCACCGCCCTGCCGTCGAAGGTGGCGTCCGTGAGTGGCATGTCCGCATGCGGGCAGCGGCCGCGGTAGGCCTTCAGCTCGCCGCCGGTCGGCCACAGCAGCAGCACGCTCTTCCTGCCGACCTGGAACAGGCCCATGCCGCCCTCGCGCACGGCGTCGGTGGTGCAGACGGTGGTGAAGTTCATGCAGTGACCTGCTGGGCGGCGATGGATCGGTGGGCCGGGCGGGCGCTCAGCCGAGCCCCAGGTCGGCGAGCAGCTGCTGCAGCTCGCCGCTGGCGAACATCTCGCGCACGATGTCGCAGCCGCCGATGAACTCGCCCTTCACGTACAGCTGCGGGATGGTCGGCCAGTTGGAATAGGCCTTGATGCCTTCGCGAATCTCGGCGTCGGCGAGCACGTTGAAGGTGGCGTAGCCGACGCCGAGCCGGTTCATGACCTGCACCACGGCCTGCGAGAAGCCGCACTGCGGCGCCGCCGGCACGCCTTTCATGAACAGCACGATGTCGTGCCCAGCGAGCATGTCGCCGATGCGCTCGGCAACCGGATTGGGGGTGGATGGGGTCATGGCAGCTTCTCCTTGAACGGGAATGTCAGGCGGGAACTTCGGTCTGCAGCGCCAGCGCGTGCAGCGCGCCGCCCATGTCGGGGCCGATGGCGCCGTACACCAGCTGGTGCTGCTGCACCCGCGTCTTGCCGCGAAACGCCGCCGAAACGATGCGCGCGTGCCAGTGGTCGCCGTCGCCGGCGGTGTCGGTCAGTTCGATCTGCGCGTCGGGGAAGGCGCGCCGCAGCAGGGCCTCGATGTGCGGTGCGGTCATCGGCATGGGTCGGGCTCCGGTAGGTGAATCGGCGGCTGACGGCGCGGCGTCATGCTCAGGCCGTATGGGTTCAGGCGGTGTGGCGCAGCAGGCGCAGGCTGCCGGCCGTGGCCGCGAGGTCCACGGCGCGGAAATCGTCCAGCGTACGCAGGCCGGCGTCGGCCCCGGCGCCCAGCAGCAGCTCGACCAACGCGTCGCGGCCGCTGGAGGCGCAGTACATCAGCGCCGTGGCGCCGTTGTCGTTCTGGTTGTCGAGGCGCGCGCCGGCCGCGATCAGGCGCTGCACGACGCTGGCATCGCCGCCGAAGCAGGCCAGCCAAAGCGCAGTGTTGCCGTCCGTGTTGCGGGCTTCCAGATCGGCGCCCAGACCGATCAGCTCGTCGACCAGATCCAGTCGCGCCGCGCGGGCGGCCTTCATCAGCGGCGTCATGCCGTTGTCTGCCGCGGCGTCGATGTCCGGCGTCGTGAATCCCTCGCGGAACATGAATTCCTGCAGCGGCGCGCTGGGCACCGGCGCGGCGTCCCCGCCCGCCGGAGGCGCACTGCGCATCGATTCCATCGCCTGCACCAGCGCCTCGAAGCCGCCGTCGATGCTGTAGACCTCGGTGTGGCCGAAGTCGGCAAAAATCCGCGCGAACGCCTGGCTGGCGTGGCCGTGGTAGCAGTAGATCAGCAGCGGCTGCGCGCGCTCCAGCCGGCCGATCCACTGGCCAAGATCGCGCTCGGCGAGCGGCTCGGCGCCGGCCACATGGCCGCGGGCGTAGCTGTCGGCGTCGCGCGTGTCGAACAGGCGGTACGGGCGCGCCTGTTCCGTGGCTGCGATCATGAAGGCCAGCGCCTCGGCGGCGCTCAGCGTGCGAAACGTCCCTTCCGGCATCCTCGTGTCCCTCAGGCCGCCACGGGGCGCCCGACGTAGGGCGCGGTGGTCTCCAGCCGCGTGTCCGGCAGCGGTACGCCGATGGCGAAGGCGTACAGGCCTTGCCATTGCCGGTCCTGCAGGCCGAGCAGCGCGTGCAGTTCGTCGTCGAAATAGCAGCCGATGCCGGTGCCGCGGTAGCCCAGCGCCTCGGCTTCCAGATACAGCACCTGGCCGACCAGACCGGCTGCGCGCAGCAGTGCCCGGTACTGGCTGGGATCGCGCCGCAGCAGCGGCTCGAACGGCGCCAGCATGGCGAGCGAAAAGCAGGCCGTGGCGGCGATGTCCTGGTGGCAGCACAGGCTGCGCGCGATGCGCCGCAGACCGGCCGGTGCGATGGCGCGCAGCAGCCGAAGGTCCAGATGATCGACGCCGGCAACCGGGTCGGCAGCGGCGAATTCCGGCCCCAGCTGTGCCAGCAGCGAAGGCGCGGTTGCGGCATCGCGCAGCAGCAGATAGAGCCCCGGCGCGAGACCAGCCACGCGGTGCACGAACAGCAGCAGCGCGCCGCCCGCGGCAGCGGGCAGGCTCTGCCACGGCGGCTGGGGACGCGCCAGCGTTGCATCGAGCAGGCGGATGAACACCGCGGCAGGCATCAGGCCGCCGATGTCGTAACGCTGGCCGCTGCGCCGGCCAAGAATGGTCGCCACCGCGCCCGGCCCGCCGTCGGCGGTCGCGAGCGGCGGCAGTGCGCCCGCCTCGGTGGCGATGGCACAGGGCGCATCGCCCGCCCCCGCCGTCGCGGCCGCGACCTCGTCGATGATCGGCCAGCGGTACATCGGATGACGGTCGATGGCGCTGGCGCGGCCGTGCCAGCGGGCGCCCTGCGCACGCGCCAGCAGTGCCTCGCCCAGGCCGGCAACTGCCGGCCCGGCCGGATCAGTGCGCAGCGCCAGCAGCAGCTCGGGCTCCTCGCGCTCCACATCGTCCCGCCGGCCGGCGCTGAAGTCGGCGTGCCGGTCGAGCCCCAGCAACCGTGCCAGCGCGGCGCTCGGCAGGCCGGGCACCGCCTCGACCTGCCAGCCGAGCAGCGCAGCCGCATAGGCGATGCAGGCCACGGCGTGGCCGACGTCGAGCTGGCAGTAACGAAAGGCGCGCTCGCCGTACTTCCAGGCCTCGCGCCAGATGACCGAACTCAGCCCCAGGTAAAGCCCCGGCGGCCCGTCACGCGGCGGCCAGTCGGCACGCCGTTCCAGCACATGGTCCTCGGCGCGGTAGTGGTGAACACCGTCGGCGAGCCCCTCGATGCCGTGGGCCAGCACATAGGCCTCGGTCGGGTGCAGATTGCCACTGGACGGATTGCAGCGCAGCGCCCAGCGCTCGACGCCGTTCGACTTCCAGGCCGAAATGGCGAACGACAGTTGCAACAGCGCGCCGAGCGTCTCCGGGCCGGCTGGAACCGCCGGCCCGCGCACCGGCTGTTGCAGGCGCGAGAACGGCGCCTCGAAACGCGCGGCGGCGAGCGGCAGCGCCTGCACCGGCGCACCCTCGTAGCGGCGAAACGGCGCCGGCGGCGCGTCCCAGTCCAGCGTCTCCGGTCCGCGGGCGTAGGCCTCGAAGCGGTGCCGGGTGGCTTCGTGATAGCAGATGACGGTGGCGTAGGCGTCCATGCCGCCTGCCACGCAAAATCGGTGCCGTCTTAAACAGACATTGAAATCAGTGGCTTACATTAACAACGTGGCAATGATCACGACATCCGTGCACGCTTTGAAGGCTTTGCGACGAACCGCCCACCCCGCGGCGCGACACCGCCCCCCGGACGGCGACACGCCGGCGCGGCGTGCTTTCAGTGCGGCGCCGCGCGCGCGTCGTGGGGGTTGTCTTCCTGATTGCGCATCCAGTCGGCGAGCTTGGCCAGCAGGCCGTAGATCTCCTGCCGGGCCTCGGCATCGCCGATCGTTTCATCGAGCGCGCCGCGCATGCACAGCAGCCAGGCGTCGCGCTCGGCGTTGCCGATCGGGAATCCCAGATGCCGCTGGCGCAGCCGCGGATGGCCCCGCTCGGCCGAATAGAGCTTCGGCCCGCCCAGCCATTCGCCCAGATAGCGCTTCAGGACCTCCTTGACCGGCCCCAGATCGGGCGCGTGCAGGGCGCGGATGGTTTTTGCCTCCGGCAAGGTATCCATACGCGCGTAGAACGCATCGACCAGGCGATCGACCGTGGCCGCGCCGCCGATGCGCTCGAACATTGAAACGGTCATGTCGATATCCTCAGCCTGCAGGCGGCCACTATTCTGACGCGGGTCTGACGCGGGGGACCGTGGCCCGGGCAATTCGCGCCGAGGCGCCGCTCCCACAGGGCCTCGCTCGTGGGAGGCCCGCCGTCGGGCCGAATGCCATCGGTATCCGCCAGCCCCCCCAGGCCCGCCCCAGCGTCGCCCGCCGTCAGCCCCGCACCGGCCGCGTCGGCCCTTCCTCCGGGCCGAAGCAGAAGCCGTAGTCGCTGCATACCGCGCACGACGGCGCCCGGCACTGCACCGCCGCTCGTTCACACAATTGCTTGTAGAGGAATTTCTTCCACTTCATGTCGCCGGTGTTGCGCTCGCAAAGCGCCGGGAAATGCTCGCGCAGCAGTTGCGACAGCGCCTGGCGGTGTGGCAGGCCAAGGTCCTGCCACAGGTGGTTGTCGCCCAGGCAGCCGACGGCAACGGCGCTGGCCAGCCAGGTCGCGTCCTGGCTGGCCGGCCGGCGGAATTCGAGCAGCAGCTCGCGCACGTCGTCCACCTCGTCGAGGCGCTGGCGCAAGGCCTTCGGCAAACCCATGTCCAGGTGCACGACCAGGGCCACGGCGTCCGGAAAGTGGCGCTCGGCCAGGCGCTGCAGTTCCGGCGCCGGCAAGCACAGCGTGCCGAACTGCGCCAGAACGCCGGCGAAGGCCTGCGCCGGCACGCACCCGGGCTCGACGGCGAAGGCCAGCAGGCGCGTGGCGGCATCCTGCGCCCGAAGCTCGCTGCCGCTCGCCACTGCCAGCGCCACGTGGCCTCTCCTCAGACCGCCGCCGCGGCGTGGCTGTGGCACTGCTTGGGGCAGATGCGCGAGCAGGCCTCACAGCCGACGCAGTTTTCCTGGTTGGCGATGGTCATCACCTTGCGCTCGTACTCGACCTCGTCGTCATCGTCGTCGCTCGCGTCCAGGTTGATGCTGATCTTCTCGCCGTCCTCGGTCAGGCCGATCAGCTCGAACACGCCGCGCCCGCACACGCGGTAGCAGCGCCCGCAGCCGATGCAGCGGCTGGCCTCGATGGTCTGCACGAAGCGCGGCGTCCAGGCGTGGCCGTTGGGCAGGGTGACGGAAAACTCGCTCATGGCCTCAGCCTCCCGCCTGCGTCAGCGCGCGGCGCGCTTCGGCCAGGCTGCGGTAGGCGTCGAAGGCCTGGGCCGCCAGGTCCGGGATGTTCTCCCACCCGTTCGGCAGCTCCTCGGACAGGTCGTGCAGGTTCATTTTCAGCGTGGTGGCGCGGGCGTTCAGTTGCTTCACGCGCGCCTTCAGGGTTTCCAGGTCGTCCATGGTGCGTCAGCCGTAGTTCGCCAGTTCCGGGTACTTGGTGATCATCTCGACACCCGCCGCCACCAGCTTTTCGCCCTCGGCGGCCAGTTTCTCCAGGCTCTCGAAGCCGAAGCGGTGCAGGTCACGCAGTTGTTTGTTGACCACGATGAGCCGCCCGGCGGTCAGCACCAGCCGGCCGAAGCCCTCGTGGTGCACCTTCATCATCGGCGACACCATCACGCCGGTCGCCCGCTCGATGGCCAGGCCGATGGCGTTGTAGAACAGCTCCATGCGCCACAGGGTTTCCGGGTCCGGGTCGCCGATGATGGGGATTTCGCGCCGCTTCTCGCGGCTCAGGATGTAGGGTTCGAGCAGCTGCAGGTCGCTCTTGCCCTCCCAGGCGCCGTGGGCGTCCTGCGCCCGCCACTGCTTGACCAGCTCGCGCACCACCGGCGCCTGCATCGGATCCTGAATCAGCTCTGCCTCAGCCATGTTCCACCTCGTCTTCCAGATCGAATGTGCGTTCCTTGCCCTTCTGTAGCGCCTTGCGCAGCCACGGCGGCGGCGCGCCGGCCAGCACCGCCTGCAGCTTGTCCAGGATTTCGGGGATCGGCTCCGGCTGCGCCACCTTGATCGGGTGGATGCCCTGCGCCACCACGCGCGCCGCGCCGGAGCCGCCGATGGCGGCCACGTACAGAATGGCGCAGTCCTTGATGGCCTCGAGCTTGGGCGCCAGCTTGTCCTCGTTGCCGTCCTCCTGCAGGTCGCCGTCGAACTGGATCGCCTCCACGAAGCGGTGGCCGTCCGGCCCCACGTCGTAGATCGCGATGTTCTTGGCCCAGCCGAAGTGGGCATCCACCTGGCCCAGATCCTGGGTACAAAAAGCCACTTTCATAAGGCCTCCATGGAACCGCTGTCGCGGTTGGCGGGAATCAATCAGCCGCAAGCGTCGCGGCCGCCGGCTCATGCGCAAGTCTCCAGTCGTCCGGCCCCGGCTCGTGACCGTGCGCCAGCAGCAGGTTGCCGATGTCGAACACCAGCCCGCGCGTGCCGCGGTAGCCGACGGTGAGCTGGTGCGCGGCGCCCAGGCGGTCGAACATCGGCAGTCCCAGGCGAAAGAACGGCAGCTGCAGGCGCTCGGCCAGCTGCCGGCCGTGGGCGTGGGTGATCAGCAGATCGCAGTCGCCGGCGCGCTGCTCCAGGTCTTCGAGGTCGCCGATCAGCACCTCGTCACAGGGCAGGCGTTCCAGCAGCGGCGATTCGGTAGTGGTGACGGCGGCGGCAATCTGGCAGCCCATCTCGGCCAGGAACGAGCCGACCGCGTACAGCAGGTCCGGCTCCGCCCCCAGCGCCACCTTGCAGCCGCCGAAAAAGAAATGCCCGTCGAGCATGGCGTCTTCGAGCTGACTGCGCTGGCGGCGGTATTTGGCCGGCACCGGCCGGCCGGACAGCTCGGACAGGCGCATCAGAAAGGCGTCGTTCGCCACCAGGCCGGTCAGGCGCTCGAACAGCACGTAAGGCACGCCGGTTTTGGCTCCCAGCGCCGCCGCCGCCGGGCGCATCTGCTCGCCGACGGCAAGCGTCAGCTCCGAGCGGCCCATGCCGGCGATGTCGGCCAGCGTCGTGCCGCCGAGCGTGGTGGGCGTGAAGTCGTCCGGGATGTGGCCGTCCAGCGAGTCCGAAAGATCGGGCAGGATCACCGGCGCAAGACCAAACGCCTCGATGATCTCGCGCAGTTCCTCGATGTCGCCGGGCGTCAGGTGGCAGCCGGGCAACAGGTTCACCTGGCCGCGCCGCGGCGGGCCGGTTGGCACCTCGACCAGGGTCTCGACCATGCGCGTGACGGCGGCCGCCCAGCCGTCCTGGAACGCGCCCTTGAAGTCCGGCGTCGAGGCATACACCAGGCCGATGTGCGCCAGTTCCGGATGGCGCTCGCGGATCAGGGTGATGAAACCCTCGACGTCGTCGCCCTTGGTCTCGGTGACGCCGGTGGAGCAGATGCCGATCAGGCTGGGCTGGGTGCGCTGGGCGATGTTCAGCACCGCCTGCTCGACGTTCTCGTAGCCGCCGAGCACGGTCGCCACCTCGCTCATGGCGGTGGTCTGCAGCGGAATCGATTCGCGGAAATGGCGCACGAACAGCACCAGCCCGAACGAGGTGCAGCCCTGCGAACCGTGCAGCAGCGGCATCGACCCGCGCACGCCCATGAAGGCCAGCGCGCCGCCGACCGGCTGGCTCATCTTCAGCGGATTGACCGTGCAGGCCTTCTTGGACTTGACGACGCTGGCCATGACTCAAGCCGTCGCCTGGAGGCAGGCCGTCACGCCCAAATCCGGGGACGTCCCGCCGCTTGGTCCCGGATTTCGCTGCGCTACATCCAGGCTACGAAGATTGCTCGCTTCGGCGGCCAGCCACGGCGCCGGCGTGCGCACCTGCTGCCAGATCGGGTTGTGCAGGGCCAGGTCCAGGCGGCGGATCATCTCCACCATGCCGACGTAGCCGGCGAAGGCGTGGTGGCGCTCCTGGTTGATGTCCATCCACGGCATCTTGGCTTTCAGCGCCACGAACTGCGAGCGCCCGCCGGACAGCATGATGTCGGCCCGCGCCTCGCTGAGCATCCGGTACATCTCGCGCGGGGTCATGTCCTCGATCATGTGCGCTTCCTCGCCCATGATTTCCTTGATGCGCTCCTTGTCCTCCCGGGTGGATTTCTTCACCGAGGTGCCGACGATCTCCAGCCCCACTTCCTGCAGGGCGGCCACCACCGACCAGGACTTCACGCCGCCGGTGATCAGCAACACCCGCTTGCCGGCCAGGCGCTCGCGATAAGGCTCCAGCGCCGCCCAGGCGCGGGCTTCCTCGCGAGCGATCAGCGCCTCGGTGCGGTCGCTCAGTTCGGCATCGGCGCCGCGTTCGATCAGCAGGCGCGCAATCTCGCGCAGCGAATCGCTCATGTCGCCGATGCCGTAGAACGAGCCCTCGAAGAACGGAATGCCGTAGCGCTCCTCCATCTTGCGGGACACGTTGATCATGGCCTTCGAGCACACCATCATCGCCGCCCGCGCCCGGTGCGACTGCGCCACCTCGTGATACTTGGCGTCGCCCGAGATGCAGGCCAGCACGCGGATGCCGAGTTCATCCAGCAGCGGCTTCACCTGCCACAGCTCGCCGGCCAGGTTGTACTCGCCGATGATGTTGATGTCGTAGGGCGTGGTGTAGTCCGGCTCCCGGGTGCCGATCACGTGCTCCAGCAGCGCCTCGCCGGCCAGCTTGTTGCCGAGGTTCTTGACCCCGACGAAACCGGGCGCATTGACCGGCACCACCGGCTTGCCGAACTTCTCGCTGGCCGCCTTGCAGACCACCTCGATGTCGTCGCCGATCATCGCCGGCACGCAGGTCTGGTACACGAACACCGCCGGCGGGTCGTACTTGTCGACGATCTCGCGGATGGACTTGTACAGCCGCTTCTCGCCGCCGAACACCACGTCGGTCTCGTTGATGTCGGTGGTAAAGCCGGTGCGGTACAGGCGCGAGCCCGAGGATTTCGCGCCGCGGTTATCCCAGGAATTGCCCTCGCAGGCGATCGGCCCGTGCACCAGATGCGCCACGTCGGTGATCGGCTGCAGCGCGATCTTGGCGCCGTCGAAGGCACAGCCGCCGGCCGCGCCGCCGGGCTGCAACTGCTTGGTGCAACCCTTCTTGCGCTCCTTGTCCGACTTGCCCTGGTTCTTGTCGCAACCGGGCTCGTTGAAAACGTCCTGGATCTTGCTCGACAGCGTGCTCATGAAGCGGCCTCCATGCGCCGGACGGGGGAAGGCCGGCGCTTGCCGCAGGTATCGCAGGAATCGGGCCAGCCCGGGAGGGGGATGAATCTTTACTGTGAAACAGTCAGTTAAGCGAAGTTCTGGCACCGCCCAACAGGGCGGTTGGCCGGTTTGTGACACGACGCTGTGGGGTTTGTCGCACGCGGCGGCAGGCACCCTTCACATCCGTCGCCGGCAGCGTGTCCGCATGGGTGTCTTGCGCACGGGTCAAGGCCAACGCACCGGAAGTGTCCTGGTCCAATCGAAGTGGACACCTCGATAGGGGATCATCCATCCCCCCTGAGGAACCTGAAGACATGACACCCCGCATCCGTAGAACTTTCGATAGCCCCTTCAAGCTGCAGGTCGTGCAGATGATCCGCGACCAGGGCCTGGGCGTCGGCCAGGTCTGCCGTGACCTGGACCTGGTCAACAGCGCGGTGCGCCGCTGGCTGGCGCAGTACGACGCCGAGCAGGCTGGTCAGCCGGGCATCGGCAAGCCGCTGACGGCCGAGCAGGAACGCATCCGCCAGCTGGAGCGTGAGAACCAGCGGTTGCGCGAGGATGTGTCGATCCTAAAAAAAGCATCGGCCTTCTTCGCCCG
>NZ_JACIZD010000023.1 GCF_014359565.1 Immundisolibacter sp.
GCCTTGGGCGCGTCCGCACCACTGGTGTCGTTGTCCAGCACGTTGCCGGACACGACCGTGGTCGCCCCGTCTTCGGTCAGGCTGTACGGACCGTCCACAGTCGCCGTGGGCACGTCGTCCACGATCTGCACCGACAGGGTGTCGCTGGCACTGCTGCCGTCGCTGTCGGTCAGGAGGACCGCGAAGTCCTCGTAGAGCGCGTTCTGACCCGCCCCCGACGCATGCGCCTCGTTGTCCGCGAGCGTGTAGGTGTAGCTCACCTTGCCGGTCGCCGGGTCATAGGCGGTGAAGGCCAGGGTGTTGCCCAGCGGCGTGGTGAAGCTGGTGGCCGTGAATACGCCGTTGCTGATCACGGCAGTCCCACCGACTGTCAGGTCGTCCAGACCGTCCGGGGCGCTGATGGTGAAATCGCCCGCCTGGGTCAGCGACTCCTTGACGGTGTCGGACCCGTCGGCCAGGTCGTCCTCGTCCACCACCACGTCGCCGCCGTTCGCCTTGGGCGTCAGGCCGGTGATGGTCACGCCGTCGTTGGCGCCGGCAATGGTGATGGTCAGCGTCGCCGGGCTGGTGTCACCGTCGGCGTCCTTCATCGTGTAGTTCAGCGTGTAGCTGAGGTTGCTCGCCGAGGTCAGCGCCTGCGTCGCCGCCAGGGCGTTGTTCAGCACGTAACTCCACGTGCCGTCAGCGTTCTGGGTCAGCGTGCCGTAGGTGTTCAGCCCGGCGATCGCCGTCGTGTCACTCCCACTCCAGGCGTCAAACGCCTTGGGCGCGTCCGCACCACTGGTGTCGTTGTCCAGCACGTTGCCGGACACGACCGTGGTCGCCCCGTCTTCGGTCAGGCTGTACGGACCGTCCACAGTCGCCGTGGGCACGTCGTCCACGATGTCGATGACGATGCTCGCCGGCGCCGAGCTGACGGTGCCGTCACTGGTGGTCAGGGTGAAGGTATCGGTCTCGGTGCCCGACCCGTCGGCGGTCGGGCTGGTCAGGGTGTAGCTGTAGGTCGCCACGCCAGTGGTCGAGTCGTAGCCGGTCACTGTCAGCGTGCCGTTGGTGCCGCTGATCGTGTTGAGCGGATCGCTCGTGCCCAGGACGCCAATCGCGATGGTCGTGCCGTTGATGGTGACCGAATCGATGTCCGCCAGACCGTCCGGGTCGGACACGGTGAAGGTGCCGCCCACCGTGACGGTGGTCGGCGCAGGGGCGGAGCCGTTCGGCAGACCGGCTTCGTACACGATGTCGTTCGCACCCCCCGGACCACCCGCGTTTTCCGGGTCCGGATCGACAACGATGCTCGGCGGATCGTTCACCGGGTTGACCGTAATGTTTACGGTCGCGGTGTCTGTATCGCCATCGGCATCGGTAATGGTGTAGGTAAAGCTATCCGGACCGTTGTAATCGGCATTCGGGGTATAGCTATAAGTACCGTTGGCATTGACCACCACGACGCCATTGCTCGCCGGGGTGTCTAGCGCCCAGACATTTGTGCCGTCGCCCCGGGTGTCGTTGGTTGCCAGGTTGGCGTTGGTGGTGCCGGAGTCTTCATTGACAACGAGTGCATCATCCACAGCAACCGGCAACGCATCCGGCGGGGTGTTATCAAGAATGGTGCCCACGCCCTGGTCATCGGCAAAGGCAGCGTTGCCGCTGACAATACCTGTCAGGTTGACAAAGAACTGTTCGATATTTTCGGGTGCTACATCGCCATAGACCGTAACCTCGATCGTTGCGGAGGTTTGTCCGGCCAGGATAGTCACTGTTCCGCTGGTCGCGCCGTAATCGTTCTCGCCAACGCCCGACCCGCCCGAAATGGCAGAACCATCCGCAGTGGTGAAGCTGATCACAACATCCGTATCGGACGGTTCGCTCAGGGTGACGGTGAAAACGGCCGTGGTAGTGGCAGGATCGTTATCTACCTCTACAACCTCACCGCCAACCACGTTGAAAACCCAGTTGCCGTCAATCGCCGTATCGGGATTGCTGGTGTTTTCCAAATCAAGGATTGCGGCTTGGTTGCCCGACTGGGGAAGCTCGTAGTAGTTAACGCCATCGCCCGCAGTCCAGCCGGCGTGCGCAACACTGCCACCGAAGCCGCCGACACCACCGCTCGCTGCGCCTGTGGTCCATTCGACATTCTCGTATCGGAACTCGAAACCAAAGTTGCCATCGCCCGTCGAGAAAATCCGCAACTGGAAGGCATTTACCAAGTCGGTCTCAGAACTATAGTAGCCAACGTCATCCCACGTAATGGTGATGACGCCATTGGCGGTGTCCAGATGGTAATAAACCAGGTTACTGCCAGTGGACGTGCCGCCTTCCGACACGTTACCGGTCGCGCCGCGCGTATCCACATCAGCGAAGAAAGGGGCAATCATTGGATTGCCGGTATCACCGGTAATAGCAAAAGGCGTGTAGGTGCCCAGCGGCCCATCAAAAGTAATATTGCCGTTATTGTTAATCCAGAAGCCGGTGTAGTTGGTACCGAAGAAATTCATGCCGCCCGGGCCAAAAATCGAAGTAACGTCGATGAAAGCACTCGACCCGTCATCGTTACGCGACATGGCAGCATCGCCAAATCCCGCCGCACCGCCAAGACCGTTGATGAGGCTGTTGCCGCCCTGGCCAGGACCTGGAACGGTCAATGCGGGGAAAGTCCCATCACCACTTTGGCTCTGGCCGCCTTGGCCGCCACGGTGCACAAGGGGTTCCTGCACGGTCACGTCATTAATCGAGATGAGCGGAAGACCTTCCTCGACCGGCAGGATGATGTCGATGGCGTTCTCGAACAGCAGCGGTTCGGCTGCGGTGGGGATGCCCGCCTCGGGCGTGACGGCGTTGAAGTCGTGGTCCAGCACGACGAATGAGTGGCCACCCTCGCCGCCGGCCGCGCCGCCGGCAGCTCCGGCCGCGGTGGGCGGCAGCAACTGGGTGGGATCGCCACCGGCTTCGATGGCGGCCTGAATGTCCTCCACCTTGGCAACGGCGCCGGCAGCCTCGGCATCGGGGCCTTCCTGGCTGTAGACGTCGGAGTCGAGCACCGCCTGGGCATTGCCGCCCAGATCGAACCAGCCGCCGTCGTTGAACTCGATGGTGACAGCGGCGGCATCGGCGGTGCGGATGACTTCGTCGGCGTAGACGACATCGCCGACCGCCAGGACGCGCTCGACGCCGTCCGCGTTGACCGCGACGACGTGGCCGACGACGGTGGTGACGATGCCGATTTGCTGCGCTGCCATGGGTGTTCTCCCGGTTGAAGATTGCGGCGAAACCGCGGCGCGGTGCTCGGATGGCCCGGCTTGCGGTTTTTACGGGACGCATGATGTGCGCCCTGTGCGGGCTTTGCTATTGGCTAGAAGTCCAAGAGAAACGCTTACGTCTTGACGCTCCCCACTCCCCGGATGGGAAACGTTCGCTGGCTGATCCCCGGAGCGATGGCTGGACAGGCTGAGGAAGTGCTAGTCGCAGGTAAACCGTGATTCCGCGACACATCCGCGACGTTTGCGGCGCATCTTAACGATTGCTAACGGGGGATCCCCGACGGGCCGGCGGGATCCTGCGCACTGCGCCAGGCGTCACGCAGCGGTCACAACCGGCTGCGAATCTGCGCCCCGCCACGACCCGGCCAGCAAGGAGCGTTCCGATGACCCAGTCGATGACCCGGTCCGGGACCGGCAGGCGCGCGCAGGGCGCGCGGCGGTGCGGCGCGGCGCGCCTGCTGACGGGGGCACTGCTGGCCGCGCTGCTGGCGGGCGGGACCTCCGCCGCGCCCGCCGACCCCGCGCTGTGGGCGCCGCGCATGGCCGAGGCGTGGCGCGAGATGCTTGCCGACGCGCGGCCCGCCACCGACACGCCCGCCCTCCATATGCCCCCTGCCTCCGGCGCCGATCCCGCCGCGATCGAGGCCGACATGGCGCGCCTGATCGCCGGCTATGCGGCCGAGCCGCTGCTGGCCGAAAAGGCGCCGCCCGCTTTCGTCCAGGCCGCGCGCCTTGCGCGCGAGGCCGCCAGCCCGGCCAGCCGCGGCGTCATGTATGACCTTGCCCGCGACATCCTGCTGACCGCGCAGATCCTGTCGGGCAAGGATCCGGACGACTTCGCGCCCCTGCGGCTGTGGGCGCAGGCCGACCCGTTCCGGGCCGCGCTGGTGCCCGGGCTGGGGCTTGCCGACAGCGACATCGCGGGGTTCGAGCGCATGAGGGCGCTGGACGCGCAGGCCGGGCTGGGCGTGCTGGGCAACGAGCCCGCGGCCGGTCAGGTGGCCCGCGCCTGGGACGCGCAGGCCGACCAGCCGGTCAACCGGGTGCTGCCGACGCGCCTTCAGGCCTGGGCCGACGGCGTCGAGGCGGCCTGGCCGCGCCTCGACGCCGAGGAACGCGCGCAGGTGCTGGGCGCGCTGACCAACCCCAGGATCCCGCCCGCGGCGCTCTTGGAAAAGGTCATCGGCACGCGCGACGTGATCGGCTGGCTGGCGGCGATCGATGTGCCGCTGACCCCGGCCGAGCGCGAGGCCAGCCCCGAGCTTGTCCATTTCATGCAGATGGGCGCCTTTGCCGGCCCGCTGAAGGCGCCGCTGATGGAAATCGCCCTGCTGCGCGCGGCCCAGGGCGCGGCCGCCGGCGCGGGCGCGGCCGCCGACCAGCTGATGCGGCTGAACAACTGGGGCGCCATGACGGGCGAAATGCACAGCTGGGAATCCTACCGCCACATGACCGAGGGGCAGTAGCCACCGGCGCAGTGGCCCATGAGGATGAAACGCGCCGGATCGGCGACCCATTCGGCAGCGTGACGCTGGACATGCGCCAGCGCGGCGGCGACGTGGCCGGCCTGGGCGATGGGGTCGGCGTCGGGAATCATCGGGCAGTTCACCGAGATGAAGGCGATGCCCTGGGGCGCCCAGCGGACGAGCTTGTTCTTGACGACCTTGGCATGGCGCGTGTCGCCCAGGCGCCAGCCACCGCCATGCACCATGAAGACGACCGGCGCCGGCTGGTCCGGACGGTAGCTCGGCAGGGCGAGGCGCGGCGGGTCGGTTCCGTTGATCAGGGAGCGGCCGTTTCGATTCTAGGCACGTTGCCATTGAGTTCGTTCACGTCGGGCTGGGCGGCTGCGCTTGTTGCGCTCTACGCGAGCTGCTCCACTGGCGACGCTGGTTCTTAACTCCGGGCGCCGCGAATTCGTGCTTGCCGTTTTCCGCACTGCAAAGTAAGCTGGCCGGGTGCCTCTTGGATGTACCAAATGGTTGTTTAATTAACTGTTGGCAAACGGTTTTTTCATGGCAATCACAAATCATGAACCGGTCACGGTCAGCATCGCCCGGCGCGTGCGGCCGGGCAAGGAACAGGCATACGAATCCTGGGTCCGGCAGATCATTGCCGCGGTCTCCCGCTACCCGGGCCACCTCGGAGTGGCGGTGCTCAAACCCGTGCCCGGCGGGCGGGCCGATTACGTGCTGGTGGACCGCTTCGACAGCCTGCAACATCAGCAGAACTGGGAGCAGTCCGCCGAGCGGGCCGGTTTTCTGCAACGCCTGGCGGATCTCACCGAAGGCGAGGAACGCATACAGAAGGTATCCGGCCTCGAATTCTGGTTCTCGCTGCCGGAGGTGCCGGCCGAGGCCGTGCCACACCGGCACAAGATGACGCTGGTCATCACCCTGGCGGTGTTCTGCCTGGGGATGACCCTGAATGGACTGTTCGGTGACCTGTTGCACCAGTTGCCGTTGGTGGTGCGCGTGGCGGTGCTGTCGATCGTGCAGGTCGTGGCGCTCAGTTACCTGCTCATGCCGCGTCTAACGGCACTGCTCAAAAACTGGCTGTACGACAGCCCGTGAAGGCACCACCGCTCCCGCCCGCTGGGGACGCGCTCCGGAGGCGAAACCGTGGGCGCAGTTGTTACCGATTTCGATGGTCAGGTTGAGGCACCACGTATATACCGGGTGAGTGCCGATGGGTTACGGTCTGACGACATCCGCCCATCCTGCGCGGGCCGACCGCCTGCCTTAATCCGGAGTCTGCGCTGAACCTCTACGACCGTTACCTGCTGCCGCTGCTGATCGACGCCGGCTGCGGCCTGAAGGATTTCCAGGCGCTGCGCGCGCTGTTGCTGCCGCAGGCCACCGGCGCGGTGCTGGAAATCGGCATCGGAACCGGGCGCAACCTGCCGTTCTACGATCCGGCGCGGGTCAGCTCGCTGCAGGGTCTCGACCCGGCCGGCCAGATGCACCGCAAGGCGCAAGCGCGCGCCAAGGCAGCCGGGCTTGAGGTGGAGCTGATCGCCCTGTCCGCGGAGCAGATTCCGGCGCCCGATGCCAGCTACGACACGGTGGTCTGTACCTTCACGCTGTGCACCATTCCCGCTCCGGTGACGGCGCTGCGCGAAATGCGGCGCGTGCTCAAGACCGGCGGCAAGCTGCTGTTCTGCGAGCATGGCCGCGCGCCCGAGGCGCCGGTGCAACGCTGGCAGGACCGTCTGACGCCATGGTGGAAGCCCATCGCCGGCGGCTGTCACCTGAACCGCGACGTGCGGGCGATGCTCAGCGCCGGCGGCTTCGTGCCGACGCAAATCGAGTCGAGCTATCTGAGCGGCCCCAAGCCGCTGGTGTACGTGACGCGCGGCGTTGCGGTGGCCGCCTGAACCGGGCCACCCGCTTCGCGCCGAGTGAGCCGCGCTTATTGCGCCTGCGCGCTGAACCAATGCGATATGCCGTCGTGATTCATCGTGCCGAGCGCAACTGCTGACGGTCCGGCCTAGCCACGCATCGCCGGGAACCGCACCCGGCGCGCGCGGTCTATTTTTCGGGAACCTTCAACCCGGAGGACGCAATGACCAGAGACCACGGCCCTTCCATCAAGGACGACGCGCGCTACGAAGAATTGCGCCGGCATGGCTACAGCAAGGAAAAGTCCGCCCGCATCGCCAACACGCCCCGGCACGCGGCCGCCACCCGCGGCGGCAAGGCCGGTGATTACGAAGATCAGACCCGCGCGCTGCTGTACGAGCAGGCCAAGCAGGTCGGCATTGCCGGCCGCTCGCGCATGAATAAGGCCGAACTCATCCACGCGCTGCGCCACCACTGAGGGCCTCGCCGTGCCCCGTCCGGTCTGGCGCGGTCACATTACCTTCGGGCTGGTGAGCATCCCCGTGATGCTATACGCGGCTGAACACCGCAGCGAGCTGCAATTTCGCATGCTCGATTCGCGCAACCACGCCCGCGTGCGCTATGAGCGCGTGAACGAGGAAACCGGTGCCGAGGTGCCGTGGGACCGGATCGTGCGCGCCTTCGAGTACGACGCCGGCAACTACGTCGTGCTCAGCGACGAGGACTTCCAGCGCGCCGCGCCGGAGTCCTCCCACAGCGCAGACATCGAGTGCTTCGTGCCGCAGGATGCGATCTGCGCCAAGTGGTTTGATAAGCCCTACTACCTGGCTCCGGATCGCAAGGCCAAGGGTGAAAAGGGCTACGCGCTGCTGCGCGATGCGCTGAAAAAAAGCCGGCGCGTGGGCATCGCCACGGTGGTGATCCGCACCCGCGCGCACCTCGCCGCGCTCATCCCCGAAGGCGAAGTGCTGCTGCTGAACCTGCTGCGCTATCACCATGAACTGCACGGCGTGGATGACCTCGGCCTGCCGGCGGGCACCTTCGAGGCACCCAAGATCAACCCGCGCGAACGGGATATGGCCGAACAGCTCGTCGAATCCATGAGCGGCCCGTGGCGACCGCAGGACTGGCACGACGAATACCGGGCGCAGCTGAGCGCCTACATCGACCAGCGCGTCGCCGCCGGCCAGGTGGAAACCTCGCCCGACGACGACGAAGCGCCCGCCCCGCCGCGCAGCTCGAACGTCCTGGACATGACCGCGCTGCTCAAGCGCAGCCTGGAGCGCCGCCAGGGCAAGGCCGCGCCCGACGCCCCGCAAGCCAAGGCCGCCCGCAAGCCGACAGCGCGCAAGGCTCCCGCACGCAAGCCCGCCACCAAGGCGCGCAAGCCAGCCAGCGGACGCAAGCGCGCCGCCTGAAACGCCAGCCATGGCACTCGACACCTACCGCGCCAAACGCAACTTCGCGCGCACATCAGAACCGCCGGATGCGCCCGGCACGGCAGGTAACCGGCTGCGCTACGTCATCCAGCGCCACGCCGCGCGCCGTCTGCATTACGACTTTCGCCTCGAACTCGATGGCGTGCTCAAGAGCTGGGCGGTGCCCAAGGGCCCCAGCCCCAACCCCGCCGACAAGCGCCTGGCCGTGCGCGTGGAGGACCACCCGCTGGCCTATGGCGACTTCGAGGGCACCATCCCGGCGGGCGAGTACGGCGCCGGCACCGTGCAGCTGTGGGACCAGGGCTGGTGGCAGCCGGTCGGTGATCCACACGCCGGCTACCGGCGCGGCAAGCTCGAGTTCGTGCTGCACGGCCAGCGTCTCAAGGGCCGCTGGGCGCTGGTGCGCATGCACGGCCGTGCCGGCGGCGATGCCGACAACTGGCTGCTGATCAAGGAACGGGACGACGCCGGCGGCGACGCGCCCACCGAGGGCGATCGCAGCGTCGCGTCCGCGCGCGGCATGGACGAGATCACCGCCAATGCCCGGCCCCGACGCCGCGCCGCGCCGCTGTTCACGACGCCGTCTGATGCGTCGCCAGACGTGGCGGCCGACCCGCCCGCGAACCTGCGCCCGATGCTCGCCACCCTGGTCAAGGCCCTGCCGGAAGGCGGCGACTGGCTGCACGAGATCAAGCTCGACGGCTACCGGCTGCTGGCGCACGTGCGCGCGGACGGCGTGCGCCTGTACACGCGCAGCGGCCAGGACTGGACCGCGCGCCTGCGCCCGCTGGCGGACGCGATTGCCGGCGCCGGACTGCCCCCGTGCGTGCTGGACGGCGAACTGGTGGTGTTCGATGCCGCCGGCATCAGCCGCTTTCAGCTGCTCCAGCAGGCGCTTGGCGAGGGTGGTCGCGAAGGCAGGCGCAAGGGCAAGGGCGATGCCAGCACGCTGCACTATGTGGTGTTCGACCTGCCCTGGTGTGCCGGCGCGGACCTGCGCGACCAGCCGCTGCATGCGCGCAAGGCCCGGCTGGCACAGCTCCTGGCCGGGGTGAAGACCCCCGCGCTGCGCTATGGCGATCATGTGGAAGGTCAGGGCGCGGAGTTCTTTGCGCAGGCCTGCCGGCACGGGCTGGAAGGCATCATCGCCAAGCAGGCCGACAGCACCTACCGCGCCGCGCGCACCCGCAGCTGGCTCAAGCTCAAGTGCGGAGCGCGCCAGGAAGTGGTGATCGGCGGCTATAGCGATCCTCAGGGCAGCCGTGCCGGCTTCGGGGCGCTGCTGGTCGGTTATTACGATGGCGACGGCGAGCTGGTGTATGCCGGGCGCGTCGGCACCGGCTTTGACAACCGCCTGCTGCGCACGCTGCACCGGCGCCTGAAAGAACTCGCGCGGCCCGACAGCCCCTTCAAGTCCCTGCCGGCGGACGCCCGGCGCGGCGCCCATTTCGTGGCTCCGGAACTGGTGTGCGAGGTGGCCTTCACCGAATGGACCGGCGATGGCCATATGCGCCACCCGAGCTTTCTGGGCCTGCGCGAGGACAAGGATGCAAAGCAGGTGACCCGCGAACGCCCGGCCGACGCGCCGGCTGCGGACACGCCGGCCGCCGCACCGCCCGCGCCCCGAACGCCAACCCGGAACACCGCGCGCGCGAAAGTGCCGGGCAAAGCAGCCACGCGCCGGAGTGCCGGGCGCAGGCCCGAGGCCGGCACCGCCCGCGTCGCCGGAGTGACGATCACCCACCCCGACCGGGTGCTGTTCCCGGACCAGGGCCTCACCAAGCTGGCGCTGGCGGAGTTTTATCTCGCCGTGGCGCCGCTGGCCCTGCCGCACGTCGAAGGCCGGCCGCTGTCTTTGCTGCGCTGCCCGCAGGGGCGCGCGCGGGCATGTTTTTTCCAGAAGCACTTGGGGCCGGGCGCGCCCGAGGCCATCGGCGCGGTGGAAGTGCCCGAGGATGATGGCGTCGATCTGTATCCCGTGGTACGCGACGCCGCCGGCCTGGTGGGTCTGGTGCAGCTCGGCGTGCTGGAACTGCACCCTTGGGGCAGCCGCGCGGACCGTCTGGACCGCCCAGACCGGCTGATCCTGGACCTCGATCCCGCGCCGGATGTGGCTTTCGAGCGCGTGAAGGACGCGGCCCGCGTGGTACGCGAAGTGCTGGCCGACCTTGACCTGGAGGCCTTCGTGAAAACCACCGGCGGCAAGGGTCTGCACGTGGTCGCGCCGCTGGACCGGCGCACGGACTGGGACACGCTCAAGGGCTTCGCCCGCGCCATTGCACAGCTGCGGGAACGCTCCGCGCCGAAGGACTACGTGGCCAGCGCCAGCAAGGCGAAGCGCGACGGGCGGATCTTCGTGGACTGGCTGCGCAACGGCCGCGGTGCCACGGCGGTCGCGCCATATGTGACCCGGGCCCGGCCCGGCGCGCCGGTGGCCACGCCGCTGAGCTGGGACGAACTCGACACGCTGACCAGCGGCGCCGCCTGGACGGTGACCAACTTCGCCGAGCGCATGGAGCACGTGCGCCGCGCTGACCCCTGGGCGGGCTTTTTCAAGCAGCGCCAGACCGTCAGCGCCGCGGCGCTTCGGAAGGTAGGCGCCGGGAGCTGAATGCGGCGGGTGGGGTCACTCGATGGCCGCCCGTCGCTCAAGGACGCCAGTGAATGGTGACCTGGAATTATGTGATTGCTATCAAGGATGAATAGTTGCCGGCAACGAGGTTCTTTTGCGATTTCAAGCGCCGCGTCTCTTATGAGTGCGGTACGCACTAGTGACGATGGATCACCCCTCGTCGAGATCCATAAACCCCTTCGTTTTTATGCCTTTGATGAGGCGCATTCCATGCCAATGCGGGACGGATATGCGCTCCGGCAGGCCGCACTGAAAAGTCGAATCTGAACTTACATCTCCCCAGTGAGTCCTAATTGATGCCAGCAATTCTCCCTGACCCAATGATGAGGTGCTCCTGTGAACGATGCTCAAGTCAACGAACTGCTCCTGCAATCCCTCGAACACGAACGCGGTGGAGTGAAGCTCTACGCCGCCGCGGTGAAGTGTGCGAGTAACGACGACCTGAAAGAAGAATGGGAAAAATACCTCACCGAATCGCGCCGGCACGTGCAGGTCCTGGAGGAGGTATGCAAGTCCCTGGCGCTGGATACGGAGAAAATGTCTCCAGGCCGCAAGGTGGTTGCCGCCCTTGGCCAAAGCCTGCTCAGCGCGGTCGAGACCGCCAAGCGTGAAGCGGATCCCGCGGCGGCGCAGATCATTGCCGCCGAATGTGTGGTGCTCGCCGAAACCAAGGACCACCTTGACTGGGAGTTGACCGGTCTTTGCGCCGAGAAATCCACCGGCGCACGTGCCAAGGCACTGCGCGCTGCATACGAGGAAGTCGAAGACCAGGAAGACGAGCACCTGTACCATACCAAGGGTTGGTGCCGGGAGCTGTGGATTGAGTCGCTGGGCATGAAGGCCGTGCTGCCGCCGCCCGAAGAGCGCAAGAAGGTCAAGACCGCCATTGGCGCCGAGCGCGCCAAGAACGCCCGCACGACGACGCCGACCGACTGAGATTCGGCGGCGCATACGGCGGCGTGACCGAACATCCAGAAGTGGATGCTCGGCTCCCGCCGCTGGGTTCGCATGAAAACCAACACTCCCTTTTTTTGCATAAGGTCGGCAGCCTGCCGGGCTGCTGACCTTACGCATGTGAACCTCGTCGCCTGCGGCGAGCGGCACCCAGTCGATTGGTTCGCCAAGGCCCGAGTGCCGGTGGCGGCATGAGCCGACCGCTCGGTGCGGGGCATACAGCTTCTGCATGAGGTCAGCGCCTGCAGCGGGCGCGACAATCGCAAGGCGTTCCACGTCATCGGTTCGGATGCGAGTTGTACACTCAGCCGCGCTTCAGCGCCAAAATTCGACCCCGCGATTGCGCCACGCAGTGGCCCGCGTGGCGTCGTCAGAGGGCATCCAGACCGTTCTGCCACCCCAACACAGGAATCCACCGTGTCCGCCTTGTTCCAGCCGTTCACCCTCAAGGACATCACGCTTCGCAACCGCATCGGCGTGCCGCCGATGTGCCAGTACTCGGCCATCGACGGCCGGGTCAACGATTGGCATCACGTGCATCTGGCCGGGCTGGCGCATGGTGGCGCCGGGCTGGTGGTGGTGGAAGCCACGGCGGTATCGCCCGAGGGCCGCATCACGCCCGGCTGCACGGGCATCTGGAACGACGAGCTGGGGCAGGCGTTCGTGCCCATCGTGCAGGCCATCAAGGCCGGCGGCGCGGTGCCGGGCATCCAGATTGCCCACGCCGGGCGCAAGGCCAGCGCCAACCGGCCCTGGGAAGGCGACGATCACATTCCGGACGGCGACCCGCGCGGCTGGCAAACCATCGCGCCGTCGGCCATCCCCTTCGGCGCCCACCTGCCCAAGGTGCCGAAGGCCATGACGCTGGAGGACATCGCCCGTGTGCGCCAGAACTTTGCCGACGCCGCCCGCCGCGCCCTGGCTGCCGGTTTCGAGTGGCTGGAGCTGCACTTCGCCCACGGCTATCTGGCGCAGAGCTTCTTTTCCGTGCATTCCAACCAGCGCACGGACGCCTACGGCGGCAGCTTCGAGAACCGCAGCCGCTTTCTGCTGGAAACCCTGGCCGCGGTACGCGAGGTCTGGCCCGAACGCCTGCCGCTGACCATCCGTTTCGGGGTGGTCGAATTCGACGGCCGGGACGAGGAAACCCTGGCCGAGTCCATTGAACTCACCCGCCGCTTCAAGGCCGGCGGGCTGGATCTGCTCAGCGTCAGCGGCGCGTTCACGTCCCTCGATTCCAGGGTGCCGTGGGGGCCGGCCTTTCTGGCGCCCATCGCCGGCCGCGTGCGCCGCGAGGCGGGTATCCCGGTCGCGTCCGCCTGGGGCCTGGGCGAACCGGCAGTCGCCGAGAAAGCAGTGGCGGACGGCGACATGGACCTGGCGCTGATCGGCAAGGGCCATCTGGCCAACCCGCACTGGCCCTACCAGGCCGCGCGCGAGCTGAACGTCGACAAGCCCTCATGGGTGCTGCCGGCGCCGTATGCGCACTGGTTGGCGGCGCTGGGTTGATGGGGCACGGACTGCCCCTGGGGCACATCGACCATGAAACCCGTCCGTCGATGGACCCGCGGCATTGCGACCCTCAAACCGCCCGCCCGGCCGCCACGCCGGACGCCCATGCCCACTGGAAGTTGTAGCCACCCAGGTGGCCGGTGACATCGACCACCTCGCCAATGAAATAAAGACCCGGCACGCGGCGCGATTCCATGGTCGTCGACGACAACTCGCGGGTGTCGACGCCGCCCAGCGTGACCTCGGCCGTGCGGTAGCCTTCGGTGCCGCTCGGCGTCACGGGCCAGGACGCAAGACGCGCGGCGATGTCGCGCAATTCGTCGGCGCGGTACTGGCGCAGGGGCCGATTTTCCAGCCAGCGCTCGCACAGGCGCTGCGCCAGGCGCTTGGGCAGCAGTTCGGCGAGCAGGGTTTTCAGTTCCGCACCGGGTCGGTGGCGCTGCTGGTCGGCCAGCCACGCGCCTGCATCCAGGTCCGGCAGCAGATTCAGCGTCAGCGGCTCGCCCGGCTGCCAGTAGGACGAAATCTGCAGGATCGACGGTCCGCTGAGACCCCGATGCGTGAACAGCAGTCCGCCCCTGAAGCGCTGCCCGTCGCACCGGCTCTCGACCGGCAGCGACACGCCGGCCAGGTCCGCGTAGTGGTCCAGGTGCGTGCCGCTGAGCGTCAGCGGCACCAGGCCGGCGCGGGTCGGCAGGACGCCGTGACCGAACTGCCGGGCCAGCGCATAACCGAAGCCGGTCGCGCCCATGCGCGGAATCGACAGCCCGCCGGTGGCCACCACCAGTGACGCGGCGGTGAGCACGCCATGCGCGGTGTGCACCGTGTAGCGGCCCTCGCCGCCCTGGACCTGCTGCACCGCGCAGCCGACGCTGATCTGGACCCCGCCGGCGGCGCACTCGTCCAGCAGCATGTTCACGATCTGCCGTGATGATTCGTCACAGAACAGCTGGCCGAGTTCCTTTTCGTGGTACCGGATGCCGTGACGCTCGACCAGCGCGAGGAAATCCCACGGCGTGAAGCGGGCCAGCGCCGACTTGCAGAAATGCGGGTTCTGCGACAGGAAATTGTCCGGCGTGGTGCCCAGGTTGGTGAAATTGCAGCGCCCGCCGCCGGACATGAGGATTTTCTTCCCCACCCGGCTGGCGTGCTCCACCACCCGCACCCGCCGGCCACGCTGCCCGGCCACGGCCGCGCACATGAGGCCGGCGGCGCCGCCGCCGATGATCAGCACGTCGTAATGCATGGGCGAATTATCCGGCCCGGACGGCAGGATTGCCGCGTCGCGGTCCCAACGGCCGGCATCGGCCAGTGCCGATCGGGCCGCTTTCACAAGTACACTTCCGCCCCATGCGTTCTGCGACAAAATCATTTCCGAACGCGGTCAGGGTGGGCGCGCTGCTCGCGGCAGCCGGCATGTTGCTCATCCTGACCGCCTGCTCGACCCCCGGCGGCGGACACGCCAAACGACCAGACTCCGCCGGCACCGCCCGGAAAAACACTGCACCCGCGGCGACACTCGCCACGGAAAGCGAAATCGACATCTGGCAACGCCTGCGCGCCGGCTTTGCCATCGACATGCCGGACGACCCGCAGATCGACACCGAGCTGCGCTGGTACGTGGACCACCCGCTATTCCTCGAGAACGCCTGGGGGCGCGGCAGTCGCTACCTGTTCCACATCCTGAACGAAGTCGAAAAACGCGGCCTGCCGACCGAACTGGCACTGCTGCCGATCGTGGAGAGCGCCTTCCAGCCGAATGCCGTGTCGCGCAGTGACGCGGTCGGCCTGTGGCAGTTCCTGGCCGAGACCGGCAAGGACTACGGCCTGCAGCAAACCGCCTGGGTGGACCAGCGCCGCGACGTCATCGACTCCACCCGCGCGGCGCTCGACTACCTCGACGCGCTGGGCCGACAATTCAACGGCGACTGGACACTGGCGCTGGCCGCCTACAACGGCGGTCCGGGCTACATCTCGCGCATGTGCCAGAGCAACCGCGGCCGGGGACTTGGTGCGAGCTTCCTGGACCTGCCACTGCGCGACGAGACGCGCTGCTACGTACCCAAGCTGCTGGCCCTGCGCAAGCTGGTCGAGGACCCCACCCGTTACGGGGTGAGCCTGCCGGACATTCCGAATGCGCCCTACTTCACCACCGTCGCCGTGGAAGGCCCGATCCGGCTCGACCTGCTGGCCGCGGTGGAAGCACTGAGCCCGGACGACATCCGCGCCCTGAACGCCGGCTTTCACCGCGGCAGCACGCCACCTGGCGGCCCGCATCGCCTGCTGGTGCCGGTCGAGGTCGCCGAGCAGGCGCGGCAACAGCTGGCCATCCTGCCGCGCCAGGCCACGCCGCTGCTGGCC
Organism: Immundisolibacter sp.; assembly: GCF_014359565.1. NCBI lineage: Bacteria > Pseudomonadati > Pseudomonadota > Gammaproteobacteria > Immundisolibacterales > Immundisolibacteraceae > Immundisolibacter > Immundisolibacter sp. The sequence continues at coordinate 15,497 of NZ_JACIZD010000023.1, forward strand.
GCCGCGAGCGGCCTGCCAGCGACCGATCTGCCACAACGACGCGTGCAGTGGCGGCGTCACAAGGTGCAGCCGGGCGAGACCCTGACCGGCGTCGCCAATCGTTACCGGGTGAGCATCGCCGCCCTGCGCCAGGCCAACGGCCTGCACACCGGCATGCTCAAACAGGGCCAGGACCTGATGATTCCGGTGGCCTATGCCGCCGATATGCGGCCCGGTCCGCGCCGCGGCTGCGACGGCGAGCGGGTCGTGCATCGAATCGCGGCCGGCGACACGCTGTGGGGCATCGCCCGTCGCTACCAGGTGGACGCCCAGCAGATCACGGCCTGCAATCCGGGCCTTGCCGGCAACGCACTGGCCGTGGGCAAGACGGTGTCGATATTCCGCCCGGCCGAGCTCACTGCCGTGGCGGACGCCACCCGGCGCGAGACCTACACCGTGCGCTCCGGCGATACCGCCTGGCGCATCGCCCAGAACTTCGGCGTCAGCCTGGAGCAGCTGCAACGCTGGAACGGCGACCTGCGCACGCAGGCACTGAAGCCGGGCGATCGCCTGACCGTGATCCGCGGCGGCAGCTGAGCCGCCTTGCTCCCGGCCGTCGACCCATGACACGCAGCGTTTTCTTCGTCTCCGATCAGACCGGCATCACCGTGCAGACGCTCGGCCAGGCGCTGCTGGCGCATTTCCCGAGTGCGGACATCGAGCGGGTCGACATCCCGTTCATCGACAGCCTGCAGAAGGCCGAACAGGTGCTGTCGCGCATCCGCGCCGTGGCTGCCGTCGGGGAGCCGCCGATCGTGCTGTGCAGCATCGTCGACGACGAGCTGCGGGCCGTGATCAAGCGTTCCGGGGTGCTGTGTCTGGACGTGCTGGAAACCTTCATCGCACCGCTGGAGAGCGCCTTTGGCATGGCGGCGCGCCATCAAGCCAGCAGCACCCACGGCTCGCCCGAATCCGGCGACTACGAGGAGCGCATCGAGGCGATCAACTTCAGCCTGGCGCACGACGACGGCGTGGACGGCAAACACCTGGCCGAGGCCGACATCATCCTGATCGGCGTGTCGCGCTCCGGCAAGACGCCGACCAGCCTGTACCTGAGCCTGCAGTTCGGCATCCGGGCCGCCAACTTCCCGCTGACCGAGGACGATCTGGAAAATCAGACCCTGCCGAAGTCCCTGCTGCCGCACCGCGGCAAGCTGTTCGGGCTGAGCATCGACCCGATGCGCGTGCACCGCATCCGCGAGGAACGCCGGCCGGGCAGTCGCTACGCCTCGCTGCCGCAGTGCCAGTTCGAGGCCCGCCAGGCGCTGCGGCTGTACCAGCGCCTGAACATCCCGCACCTGGACTCGACCCACAAGTCGATCGAGGAGATCGCGACCACCGTCATCCAGCAGTTCGGCCTGAAGCGACGCATTTTCTGACGCTCATCCCGTCCCTGCGCGGGCGAGACACGAATACTGCTGCGTGATCCTGGAGAAACGCCGGGAACTTCGGCGTTGCCCTAACGGCGGCCGGGCAGCCCGGCCAGTCGGCGCTCGACGGCCGGCTCGCCCAGCACTGCGTGCACGTCGTCGATACCGATCGCCGCCATATAGTCCGCCAGGTAGTAAGCCTCCGGACGGGCGAACATGACCTGCAATGCACCGGGCAGATCGAAATCGACCTGCCGCGACAGCGCCCGCGCCAACCGCGTGGAGAAATGCCCGAGCGCCACGCCGGGCAGAATGTCGGTCGCCACTGATTCCGGTCCCCCCACCAGCGGAGCCAGGCTGCACCGCAGCAGTGTGTGCAGTTGTGGCGGCAAACCCCAGACCTGCGCCAGGTGCGCGCCGATCATGGCGGAATTGAACCCGAACCGCTGCTGCGTCTGATCGACCAGCTCGATCAGGTCCGGATCGGCGTGATACAGGTCCGCCATCTGCGGATGATGTGAAACCAGCACGATATCGCCCAGCCTGAACAGCAGCGCCTGCGTGGCCAGAATGGAGGGCGACGGCATTCGCAGACGCTGCGCCAACACCAGCGTAATGCCGCTGGCCAGATAACTGTCTCGCCATAGCCCCTGATAGATGCGCTCTGCGGTCAGGTTGCGGGTATCCAAGGGGATCGCCATGGAGTGGTGCACCGCGATGTCACGCACCAGGTTGGCACCCAGAAACGTGATGGCGTGCTGCACGCTGACGATTTCGCGGCTCAGGTTGAACTGCGCGGAGTTGACCGTGCGCAGCAACAGCGCGGCGGTGGCCGGGTCAGTTGCGACGACACGCGCCACCTCGGCCGGATCGTCACCGGCCTGCACCAGTTGCAGCATGATGCCGCGCGGCCGGGGCAGCGCATCGACCAGTGTTGTCAGTTGCAGCGCAACATCCGGCGCCAGCATGTCGTAGTCGAGCAGGTGCAGGACCGGAGCGGCGATTGGCTCGGCGGCGGGCGTTGCGCCGGCCGCGGGCGTCGGAATTGTCGTCGATGCGGTCCCTGCCAGGTCGCCGCTCGCCTTGGTGGCCGTACTGCGGGACAAACGCCGCGACCGGGACGCCGCTCGCTTGCGCTCGGGCCGGGCCGAACGGATCGCCGGCCACAGGAATACGAGCACGGCGACAAGCAATCCACTCACTACGAGGTATGACACGACAGTTCCTGCGCGGGCGATGGTCAGTGACGGCGGTAATGGCTTGGCACCGTCGTGGGCTCAATCATCCGGCACGGCGCCATCACGCGAACGAACCGTCGCGTCGGGCGTGAACGGCTTCGCCCGCCCGCACTCCAGGGTCTCCAACCTAACATGCGGGGGTTCACACCATTGCAGGAGCCAGGAAGGCCTGCGACAGGTAGCCGTCGATGGCGCCATCGCCTTCCAGGTCGACCGCGGCCCAGCCGTTGATTTCCCGTTCGACGAACACTTCCGTGCCCAGCGGCAGCAGGCGCAATACCTCGTGCTCCAGCCCCGGCCCGCTGCGCAGGCGCAGCCCGGAGCGCGCATTGACCCGACTGGTGGCGCGCCACTCGTCGGCCTCCACCCGCTGCGGCATGTCGGGGCTGGCGCGGAAGGCGTCGTCCCCGGCCTCGCGCAGCCATAGCTCGCCCTCGGCCGCACGGCGCCTGACCAGACCGGCCAGGCTCACCTTGCGGCCGGTGTTCGGATCGGTGGCCTTGACCCACTTGGCCAGTTCGCTGGGCACGCAGTCGTAGTCGCCGGCGTTCAGACGTCGCCGCAGGGTGCTGCTGCGCAGCGCGCCCGCGCCGGCGTTGAACACGAAGCTGACCAGGGCCGCGTACTGGCAGTCCGACAGCGGCACGCTGATCAGGCCTTCGACTTGCCCGCCGCAGGCGGCCAGATCGTCCCGCAGGATTTTCTCGGCCTGCCTGGCGGTGATGCTCTGGCCGGGCTGCACATCGCCGGTGTGGCCGTAGCCGATGGTCCATACGCCCGCCGGGCAGCGGTAGGCATCGGTACGCAGGCCCTCGAAGGTGCGCACCAGGTCGAGACCTGCATCGTTCACGGGTCGGGACATGCACGCGTGCTCCTGCTGGGCCAATCAGACATTCCCGATGTACGGTCCCGTCCGACGAAGGACCGTCATTATGCACACCTGCTCGGCGCACGCGGCCGGTCAGGCGCGCCCGTACAGATCGAGCAAGCTGCGCAGGCGCGCCGCCAGGGCGGGCGCCAGCTGCCCCGGCGCCAGCCGCCACCCCCAGTTGCCGATCGTCGTGCCGGGTGTGTTCATGCGCGCCGCGCCGCCCAGGCCCAGCAGGTCCTGCATCGGCAGCACCGCCAGTGCCGCCACCGAGGCCAGCGCCGCGCGGATCAGCGGCCAGGGCATGGCCTCCCCCGGCTGGCCCAGATAATCCAGCGCCCGCTGCGCCGTGGCGTCGGGCAGGCCGCTGAACCAGGACAGCGTGGTGTCGTTGTCGTGCGTGCCGGTGTACACCACATCGTCACGCACGTGGTTGTGCGGCAGGTGCGGATTGCTGCCATCACCGTCGAAGGCGAACTGCAGCACCACCATGCCGGGCAGGTCGAACTGCGTGCGCAGGGCCTCGACCTCGGGCGTGATGATGCCCAGGTTCTCGGCCACCAGCTGCAGGTCGGGAAGCGCCTCCCGTATGGCTGCCAGCAGTCGCGCGCCGGGCACCGGCTGCCAGAAACCGGTGGCGGCCGTCGGAGCCTCGGCCGGAATCATCCACACTGCCTCCAGGCCGCGGAAATGATCGATGCGCAGCAGATCGAACAGCCCGGCCAGCGTGCCGACCCGCCCCCGCCACCAGGCAAAGCCGTTGACCTCGTGCCAGTCCCAGCGGTACTGCGGGTTGCCCCAGCGCTGGCCATCGGCGGCAAAGTAATCGGGCGGCACGCCGGCCACGAAGGTTGGCTCGCCGTTTTCGTCCAGCAGAAAGGCTTCCGGGGCCGCCCACACGTCGGCGCTGTCGTGCGCCACGAACAGGGGCAGGTCACCGAACAGGCGCACGCCGTGCCGGTGGGCGTAGTCGCGCAGCTCCTGCCACTGGGCGAAGAACGCGTACTGCTCGAAGCGGACCTGCGCCAGCGCCGCCGCGTGACGCTCGCGGGCGCTGGCCAGCGCCCGCCGGTTGCGGTTGCGCTCGCCCTTAGGCCAAGCGGTCCACGCCAGCCCGCGATGCGCCACCTTGAGCGCGCTGTAGAGGGCGAAGTCCTCCAGCCAGTGCGCCTCGCGGATGCAGAAATCCGGAAAATCGACCGCCGGCGCAGCGCAAAACGCAGCGCCGGCCGCCTGCAGGTGTTCGGCGCGTGAGCGTGCCGGATCGACCGCCTGCAGCCAGCCGCGATCGCGCAGCCAGTCCAGGCTGATCAGCTCGGGACAGCCGGCATGCGCGGAGGTGGACTGGTACGGACTGCCGCCGTCGCCGGCCGGACCGACCGGCAGCATCTGCCACACGCTGCAACCGGCGGCGGCCAGAAATTCGACGAAACGGTAGGCCTCGTGCCCCAGGTCGCCGCGGGCGAAGGGTCCGGGCAGGGAGGTCGGATGCAGCAGTACGCCAGCCCGTCGCTCACCGGGCATGGTGCAGCGCCTGGCCCAGCATCTCCGGAATGACCAGCGTCACGCCGCCGGGCGTGACGCTGAAACGCTGCGCATCGGCAGCCGGATCCTCGCCGATCACCATGCCCGGCGGAATCACGCAGCCGCGCTCAACGATGGCGCGGCGGATGCGGCAGCCCTCGCCGATCTTCACCTGCGGCAGCACAACGCATTCCTGGACCTGCGCGCCGGCCTCGATGTGCACGTCGGTGAACAGCAGGGACCGGCGCACCGTGGCGCCAGAGATGATGCAGCCGCCGGACACCACCGAATCCACCGCCATGCCACGGCGATCGTCGTCGTCGAACACGAACTTGGCCGGCGGCACCTGCTCCTGCAGGGTCCAGATCGGCCACTCGGTGTCGTACAGGTTCAGCTCCGGGGTCACGCCGACCAGGTCCATGTTGGCCGCGTAGTAGGCGTCCAGCGTGCCGACGTCGCGCCAATAGGCCTGCCCGCCGGTGACCGGATCGACGAACGGATAGGCGAAGGCCCGGTAACGGTCCAGCAGGCCAGGGATGATGTCGTGGCCGAAATCGTGCTTCGAGCCGCGCGTGTCGGCGTCCTTGTACAGCTGCTCGAACAGGAAACGTGTGTTGAACACGTAGATGCCCATCGAGCACAGCGCCACGTCGCTGCGCCCCGGCATCGGTGGCGGCTCGGCTGGCTTCTCGACGAAGCTGTGAATGCGCATGTCTTCGTCCACGCCCATCACGCCAAAGCCGCTGGCCTCGCTGACCGGCACCTCGAAGCAGCCCACGGTCACGTCAGCCTGGCCCGTCACATGCGCCGCCAGCATCGGGCCGTAGTCCATCTTGTAGATGTGGTCGCCGGCCAGGATCAACACATACTCGGGGTTGTGGGCCGAGATGATGTCCAGGTTCTGCCACACTGCATCGGCCGTGCCGGCGTACCAGGAGGTCTCCAGCCGCTGCTGGGCCGGCAGCAGCTCCACGAACTCGCCGAACTGGCCGCTCAAGTGACCCCAGCCGCGCTGGATGTGCAGCAGCAGCGAGTGCGCCTTGTACTGCGTCAGCACGCCGATGCGGCGGATGCCCGAGTTGACGCAGTTGGACAGCGGAAAGTCGATGATGCGGAACTTGCCACCGAAGGGCACCGCCGGCTTGGCCCGCCACAGGGTCAGCTGTTCCAGGCGACTGCCGCGCCCGCCGGCCAGGATCAGCGCCAGGGTGTCGCGCGTCAGTTCGCTGATGAAGCGTTCTGGCCGTTTGGCACCGTTCATGCGAAGCGTCTCCGGTTGATCGTGAGGGGGCCACAATGTGCCATTGATACCATGCGGCAACGCGCAGCGAATTGAGCCAAGTCGAATGAACGCAACAAGCATTCCAGAACTGCCGACGGCGGAGTTGCGGCGCCTCGCCGACGGCCGCCTGTACGACCCATTCACGCTGCTCGGCCGGCACGGCGCGGCGCTGCGCGTGTGCTGTCCGGGCGCCCGGCGCGTCTGGCTCAGCGATGCGCCTGACACGCCGCTGCGGCGCCTGCCGGACAGCGACATTTTCGAAGGCAATCCTGGCGATCGCTCCCTACCGGAGCATTACACGGTGTGCTGGCAGGACGCCGCCGGCCACGCGCGCCAGGCGGTTGATCCGTACACCTTCCTGCCGCAACTGGCCGAGTTCGACCTGCACCTGCTGCGCGAGGGTCGCCACTGGCATCCGCAGAATTTCCTGGGCGCCCATCCGCGGCAGGTGGACGGCATCGACGGGGTGCTGTTTGCGGTCTGGGCACCGAATGCCGACGGTGTATCGGCGGTCGGCGACTGGAACGGCTGGGACGGCCGCTGGCACCCCATGCGCTGCCGCGGCGACAGCGGCGTGTGGGAGCTGTTCGTGCCAGGCGTGACGGCCGGTGCGCTGTACAAGTTCGAGCTGCGTACCGCCCGCGGACTGCTGCTGAAGGCCGATCCTTACGCCCGCGCCGGCGAACTGCGCCCGAGCACCGCCAGTCGCGTGACCGCCAACAGCGTCTATCGATGGGGCGACCAGGAATGGCTGACGCGGCGCGCCGAAAGCGACTGGCGGCATGCGCCGATGAGCGTCTACGAACTGCACCTGGGCTCCTGGCGGCGGCGCGCGGATGGCGGGTTCTTGAGCTACGCCGAGCTGGCCGAGCAGCTGGTGCCGTACGTCGCGGATCTGGGCTTCACCCACGTCGAGCTGCTGCCGGTTACCGAGCATCCGTATGACGCCTCCTGGGGCTATCAGTGCACCGGCTATTTCGCCCCGACCAGCCGCCACGGCGACCCGGACGGCCTGCGCCTGCTGATCGACCGCCTGCACCAGGCCGGCATCGGCGTGATCCTGGACTGGGTGCCGGCGCACTTTCCGCGCGACGCGCACGCGCTGGCCCGGTTCGACGGCACGGCGCTTTACGAACACGAGGACCCGCGCCTGGGCGAGCACCCGGACTGGGGCACGCTGGTGTTCAACTATGGCCGCGCCGAGGTCAAAAGCTTCCTGATCGGCAGCGCCCTGCACTGGGTGGAGGCCTATCACGTCGATGCCCTGCGCGTGGACGCGGTCGCCTCCATGCTGTACCTGGACTACTCGCGCGAGCCCGGCCAGTGGCTGCCCAACCGCTACGGCGGCAACGAAAATCTGGAAGCAGTCGAGTTCCTGCGCGAGGTGTGCGGCGTGGTGCAGGGCCAGAACCCCGGCGCCCTGATGATCGCCGAGGAATCCACCGCCTGGCCGCAGGTCTCGCGCCCGCCGTGGACCGGCGGCCTGGGCTTCGCGCTGAAGTGGAACATGGGCTGGATGCACGACACGCTGGATTATTTCCAGCACGATCCGGTGCACCGCATGTACCACCACGACCGCCTCACCTTCGGCATGCTGTACGCGTACACGGAAAACTTCGTGCTACCGCTGAGCCACGACGAAGTGGTGCACGGCAAGCGCGCGCTGCTGTCGAAGATGCCCGGCGATGACTGGCAGAAATTCGCCAACCTGCGCCTGCTGTACGCCTACCAGTTTACGTTTCCGGGCAAGAAGCTGCTGTTCATGGGCGGCGAGTTCGGCCAGTGGAGCGAGTGGCACCACGACACCGCGATCGACTGGCCGCTGCTGGAGTTTGATACCCACCGCGGCGTGCGCGACCTGCTGCGTGACCTGGCCCGCCTGTACCGCGAGCACCCGGCCCTGCACCGGCACGAATTCGAGCCGCAGGGCTTCGAGTGGGTGGACTGCCACGACGCTGCCCAGTCGGTGATCAGCTACCTGCGCCACGGCGACGGGCGCACGCTGCTGGTGGTGCTCAACTTCACGCCGGTCGTGCGCCATGCCTATCGCCTGGGCGTGCCCCGGCCTGGTTGGTACCGCGAGGTTCTGAATTCGGACTCGGCGTACTACGGCGGCAGCAACGTCGGCAACAGCGGTGCCCACGCCCAGGGCATCCCGTGGATGAGCCGCCCGTGGTCGATCACGCTGGACCTGCCGCCGCTGGCGGCGCTGGTGCTGGAACTGCCGTGAGCCGGCGCCCGCGGGTTCTGCTGGCGGCGAGCGAGGCCTATCCACTCATCAAGACCGGCGGCCTGGGCGACGTGGTCGGCGCCCTGCCCGCCGCACTGCGCGCCGTCGGCGTCGATGCCAGACTGGTATTGCCGGCCTACCCCGCCGCCCTGGCGGCTGTGCCAACCGCGCGCGCCATTGCCCGCTCGGCCCTGTACGGGACACCGCTTACCCTGCTCCAGGCCGAACTGCCGATCGATGGCGGCCGCCCACTGCCGGTTTACCTGATCCAGGCGACGGCCTTCGAGCGCAGCGGCAACCCCTACCAGGACGTCACCGGTCAGGACTGGCCGGACAATCCGGCGCGCTTTACGCTGTTTTGCCGCGGCGCGGCGGCCCTCGCGCTGGGCCATCTTGCACCGGATTGGCGCGCCGACGTGGTGCATGCACATGACTGGCAGGCCGGCTTGCTGCCGGCCCTGCTCAGCCTGGAGCCCAAACGTCCAAGGACCGTCTTCACCGTCCACAACCTCGCCTATCAGGGGCTGGTGGCGGGCGCGGATGCGGACACGCTCGGTCTGCCCGCGGACTGGTGGTCGCCGGACGCGCTGGAGTTCTACGGCCAACTGGCCCTGATCAAGGGCGGACTGGCCTTTGCCGATCGCATCACCACTGTCAGCCCGCGCTATGCGCAGGAAATCCAGACCGCCGAGTTCGGCTGCGGCTTGGATGGCCTGCTGCGCTACCGCTCGGCGGTGCTGGTCGGCATCCTGAACGGCATCGACACCGAACTGTGGAACCCGGCCACCGATCCGGCGCTGGCCGCCCGCTACGACGCCCACAGCCTCGAGCGCAAGGCCATCGACAAAGCGGCGCTGCAGACCGAGCTTGGCCTTGCCGCCGAACCGGACGCCCTGCTGCTGGGCATGGTCAGCCGCCTGGTGGAGCAAAAGGGCGTCGACCTGCTGCTTGCGGCGCTCGGCAGCCTGCCGGCCGGCGTGCAGGTGGCGGTGCTCGGCAGCGGACAGGCCGAATACGAAGCGGCGCTGACGGCCGCCGCCGCCCAGCACCCCGGCCAGATCGCCTTTAAGGCCGGTTACGACGAGGGCCTGGCGCACCGCATCCAAGCCGGCGCCGACGCCTATGTGATGCCGTCGCGCTTCGAGCCGTGCGGCCTGACGCAGCTGTACGCCCTGCGTTACGGGACGGTGCCGATCGTGCGCGCGGTGGGCGGGCTGGCCGATACGGTGGTGGACGCTACTGCAGCCAACCTGGCCGCCGGCCGCGCCACCGGCATCGTCTTTGAGCCGGCCAGCAGCGCGGCGCTGGCGCAGGCCATCCAGCGCGCCCTGGACCTGTACCGGGCCGGGGCACCGTGGCGGCAGCTGCAGCTGACGGGCATGGCGCAGGACCACTCTTGGCAGCGCGCCGCCGGAAGTTACCTCACCCTGTACCGGCAGCTGCTGGCGGCCTGAGCCGCCAGCCTAAACCGCCGGACCATCCGCACGCGCAGGCGCCGACCCTGGACCTTGCCACTGGGCAAGGTCCAGGGCCGGCGCCGGCCTGGCTAAACGCTGAACACGTCCAGCTGGCGCGGGATGATGTCGTTGTTGATCACCACCTTCTTGTGCACGATGCGGAAGCCCTCGGCCCGCCGGCGCAGCGCGTATTGGTAGGTGCCAAAGAAGAAATCGACGCGCTTTTCATCGTGCTTGAAGGCATCGGTCTGGAAGTTGGCGCTGACCAGCTGGCAGCCGTCGCGCACCCCGGCCAGGCGCACGTTGGTCACCAGGTGCGTCACGCGCGGCATGCGCAGCAGCGACGAGGACAGACCCGAACGGATGCGCCAGATGCGCTCCTCCAGGCGTGCCTTGCCTTCCAGGTAGATCAGCGACAGCTGCGTGTCCGGGTCTTCGTTGAGCACGTCATCGTCGTCCCAGGCCGGCAGCCAGAACACGCAGTCGTCCTCGTACAGCGCCAGCCAGTCGTCCCAGCGGCGCTGATCCAGACACGCCGCCTCTTCGAGCAGGCAGTCGGTGACTTCGGCCAGCAGTTGAATGTCGATTGCCATCTCAGGCCACCTCGCGGGCTTTGGCGTCGCGCTCCAGGCCCTTGCACAGGGTGCTGAGCCAGTGCCGGTACTCGCCGTGGTAGAGGGTCTCGTCGGCCGCGTCGGGGGCGCTCACGCGCGCCTCGATGCCGACCTCCTTTGCATACCCATCCGGCCCCGGTATGCGCCGCGCCATGCCGCGATCGAAATCCTGCCACTGCGCATTGCGCCCGTAGTAACCGGACTGGCAGGCGTCGAACTCGGTCAGGTCGTCCGGCGTGGCCAGGCCGCTGGCGCTGTAGAAATCCTCGTACTGGCGCAGGCGGCGGCGCCGCTGCTCGGGCGACTCGCCCTTCATGGCGATGCACTTGACGGTGACCTCGGTCTCGTCCGGTGACAGCGGGCGCCAGCTGCGGATCTGCGTGGAGATGCCGTCGAACAGGATCACGTTCGGGTAGATCAGTACCTGGCGCAGGCGGGCGGCCATCCAGCGGGCGCGCGGCTCACCGAAACGCTCGACCAGGCTCTCGAACTGCATGCCGGCGGCCCGGTCGCGGTAGTTGGCGACATCGAACCAGATCAGCACATGGCCGTTGCCGAGGTCATAGTTGCCGTTGGCCAGCTGCGGATTGAGCACCTGGATGGCCTTGACCTCGTCCTTGCCGGCAGCCTGGGCGGCCTTTTTGGCCCGCTGCGCGGCCAGGTTGAAATACGAGGCATGCACCACATCCACGTGATAGCCGTCGACGCCGTTTTCGGCCTGCATCTTCCAGTTGCCGTGGTGGGTGTACACCGACTGGCCGGGCAGCACCTCCAGGCCCTGCTCGGACTGGTCGGCGAACATATCCAGGAAGATCGCCGCCCCGGCCAGGTGCTCCTTCAGCGGCAGCACGTCGGCGTTCAGGCTGGCGAAGATGAAGCCGCGGTAGGACTCGACCCGCGGCACCGGCGTCAGGCCGTAGGCGTCCTTGCTGAACCCGGCCGGATAGGCGCCGCCGGCCTCGTTCTTGATGTCCAGCAGGGCGCCGCGATTGTCGAACACCCAGCCGTGATACGGACAGGCCCACTGTTTAGCGTTGCCCTTGCGCTTGCGACACACGTTGGCGCCGCGGTGGCTGCAGGCATTCACGAAGCCGCGCAGCTGGCCGTCGCTGTCGCGGTTGATGATCACCGGCTGGCGACCCATCACGGTGGTGATGTAGTCGTTGGGCTTCGGCAGCTCGCTGTCGTGGGCGATGTAGATCCAGTTGCCCTCGTAGATGTGCTTCAGCTCGGCCTCGAAGATATCGGGGTCGGTGTAGATCGAGCGGTGAACCTTGAAGGTTTCACCCGGCTTGTCGACAACGCGCCAACGCAGGTCTTCCGGTCGCATGGGGCACTCCTGATCGGGCGGCACGCCACAGCAGCGCACCGTTGGTTTGGAACAGGTGCCAAGCGTGACAGCGCCGAACAAGGGCCTATTGACGGCCGTCAAGCGGCGTCCGAACGGCGGACCGGCCGATCGGTTGGGGTGCTTTACAGGAGCACGCCCACCAGATAGTGTCCTGGTCCAATCGAAGTGGACACCTCGATAGGGGATCATCCATCCCCCCTGAGGAACCTGAAGACATGACACCCCGCATCCGTAGAACTTTCGATAGCCCCTTCAAGCTGCAGGTCGTGCAGATGATCCGCGACCAGGGCCTGGGCGTCGGCCAGGTCTGCCGTGACCTGGACCTGGTCAACAGCGCGGTGCGCCGCTGGCTGGCGCAGTACGACGCCGAGCAGGCTGGTCAGCCGGGCATCGGCAAGCCGCTGACGGCCGAGCAGGAACGCATCCGCCAGCTGGAGCGTGAGAACCAGCGGTTGCGCGAGGATGTGTCGATCCTAAAAAAAGCATCGGCCTTCTTCGCCCG
>NZ_JACIZD010000024.1 GCF_014359565.1 Immundisolibacter sp.
CTGTCCGAGGTCAGCCAGACCGCGCTCAACGACATCGCCCGGCTTCTGAACGGCCGTCCTCGAAAAACCTTGGACTGGAGAACACCGGACGAAGCCATGGCCGAAGAAATCGCCAATTTCTCAAAGCGTGTTGCACTTGATTCTTGAATCCAAGATGCCAGTAGCGGCGCAGGATGTTGCCGGCCGGGGTGCCGGGCCCGACACGGGTGATCTGGTCGTACAGCAAGGCAGGGTTCATGGGATGCGAACTCCTCCAATCACGAGACAATCATGGCCACCGGATGTTAGTCCAAAAGACCGGCCCGGCTGCCCTGCGGAAGCCGGCTTGCCGAGGCCTGTTGGTCGAAGCCTTTGACCCACCATCCCGCACCGTCGAGGAGAGTCTTTGATGTCCACCACCACCCCGCCCGGCTACGAATTCGCCGACGTCGTCGAACGCCGCCGCAACACCCTGGCCGCCATGGCGCGCACGCGCCGGCAAATGCGGCCGGTCACCTGGCTGCTGCGGCGGGTGTTCGACCTGTCGCAGGTACTGGGCGTCGAATACCCGCTGTTTCGGCGCTTCTTCCGGCCGATGGCCGGCATGTTCGACAAGGCCATCGACAAGGCCTTTACCGGCTACGTACCGACCGAACACGACGTGTTCGTGTGCTCCTATTTCAAGAGCGGCACCAACTGGGCCATGCATACGGCCTACCAGATCGCCGAGCACGGCGAGGGGCAGTTCGAGGACATCCTGGACGTGGTGCCGTGGGTCGATTGCCCGGACCAGGAGACCACCGTCTGGCTGAACGACCCGCGCCCGCAGCAGCGCTCGCGCTCCGGCCTGCGGGTGATCAAGACCCACGCCCGGGCGCAGTTCGTGCCGTACAGCGAGAAGGCCAGGTACATCTGCCTGGTGCGCGATCCGAAGGAGGTCATCGTCTCCGGCTACCACTTCTTCGGCTCCATGCTGCTGGGCAGCCTGATCCCGTCGGTTGAAACCTGGGTGCGCCACTGCACATCCGAGCAGGCGGTGTTCCACCCCTGGTACGAGTTCACCGCCGGCTACTGGGCCTGGCGCGAGCGGCCAAACGTGCTGTTCCTGACCTACAACGAGCTGCAGGACGACCCGGCCGGCACCATCCGGCGCATGGCGGACCTGATGGGCGTGAGCCTGACCGAGGCCGAGGCCGAGCGCGTGCAGCGCCTGAGCTCGTTCGAACACATGAAGGCCATCGACCACAAGTTCTATCCGGGCGAGGTGTCGCCCTTCGCCCGGCCGGGTGGCTCGATGATCCGCAGCGGCAAGAAGGGCAACTCCGGCGAGATGCTGTCGCCCGCCCAACAGGCGCATATCGACGCCTGGTGCAAGGCGGGACTGGCCAAGCTCGGCAGCGATTTTCCCTATGACCGGTATTTCGATTAGCAGGATCTGGGGAGGGTTTTCCCTCGCTTGTCGGGCCGAACTGTCGATTACGCCGTCAGTTGTTCCCGTAGGAGCGGGCCATGCCCGCGACCGCAACGATGCGATCAATCGCAGCCGTGCGCCCGTCCGAAACCGCGGCGGTCGCGGGCATGGCCCGCTCCTACAAAATCATCGGATTTGACGGCTCGTAAAAGCCGGCTCACGGAATCAACAGCAGCTTGCCGCTGGTGGCGCGACTGGCCAGCAGCTCGTGCGCCTGGGCGGCCTGCGCCAGCGGCAGGCGCCGGTCGATGTGCAGGCTGACCTGGCCGCTGGCCAGCCAGGCGAACAAGTCGCGCGAGCGGGCGGCCAGCTCGTCCGCCTCGGCGATGTAGTCGAACAGGCTGGGGCGGGTCAGGAACAGCGAGCCTTTCTGCAGCAGCAGCAGCGGGCTGATCGGCTCCACCGGGCCGCTGGACTGGCCAAACAGCACCATCGTGCCGCGGCGGCGCAGCACGTCGAAACCTTTCAGGAAGGTGCTGGCGCCGACCGAATCGTAGACCGCGTGCACCCCCGCACCGCCGGTCAGGCGACGGGTTTCGGCCACGAAATCGTCCTTCGAGTACAGGATCACCGCGTCGGCGCCACGGGCACGGGCGGTCTGCGCCTTGGCCTCGGTCGATACCGTGGCGATTACCCGCGCGCCGCGCAGCTTGGCCATCTGCACCAGCATCTGTCCGGCGCCACCGGCGGCGGCGTGGATGAGCACCGTGTCGCCAGGCTGGATGGCGTACACGCTGTGCGTCAGCGCATGGGCGGTCAAGCCCTGGAGCATTGCGGCGGCGGCGATCTCCAGGTCCAGCCCGTCCGGCACCGGCACCACACGGTCCTGCGGCAGGCAGGTGAATTGCGCGTAGGCTGCCGTGGCGTTCGGGTAGGCCACCCGGTCGCCGGGCTTGTAGCGCGTCACACCCGCGCCCACGGCGTCCACCGTGCCGGCGCCTTCCAGGCCCGGATAGAACGGCAGCGACTGCGGGTAAAAACCCGTGCGCTGGTAGATGTCGATGAAGTTGACGCCGCAGGCGGCGTTTTTGACCCGCAGCTGGCCCGGGCCTGGCTCGGGCAGCGGCCGCTCGACCAGGCGCAGGACTTCCGGGCCGCCGGCGATGGTGACTTCGATGGCGTGCATGGTGTTCATCGGCGGTGCAGGTCGTAGTACTCGCGGTTGGGCTCCATGCCGGTGGCGGCGGCCAGGCGGTTGGTCATGTTGAAGAACGCCGTCACCTCGGCAATGTCCCAGATGTCGCGCTCGCTGAAGCCCTGCTCGCGCAGCAGGTCGCGGTCGGCGTCCTCGATGCACTCGGGCGCCTGCGTGAGGCGCTCGACGAATTCCAGCATGGCCCGCTGGCGGTCCGGAAGCCCGGCGGCGCGAAAATTCATGGCCAGCGTGTCGGCCAGCGGCGGATCGCCGGTCAGCCGGCGCAGCGTGGCGCCGTGGCTGGTCAGGCAGTAGTGGCAGCGGTTCAGGGACGACACCACCACGGCGATCATCTCCCGCTCGGCCTTGGTCAGGCCCGAGTCGCTCCCCATCAGGCCGTCGCGCATGGCGATGAAATTGGCCAGCCGGTCCGGCGCATGCGCATAGCCACGCAGCACGTTGGGCACGAAGCCGAGGCGTTCCTTGGCAGTCGCGTACTGCGTCGCCAGATCCTTGGGCAACGGCACCGGCTCGGCCAGGTCCAGCGCCATCAGTTTGTCCTTCGCCATGTCTCCTCCGGGAGCGCCGGCCGCCGGCCGGCTTGAAAGCAGGTGTGATCGGCGCCATCTTGTGGCTTGCTCCCCCACCGATCAAGTGCCATGCCCGTGCCGCCGATTCTTGCCATCACCTTTGATCTGGACGACACGCTGTGGGCCATCGACCCGGTCATCGAGCGCGCCGAGCAACGCATGCACGCCTGGCTTGCCGAGCATTACCCGCGCCTGCCCGAGCGCTACTCGGTGACGGCGCTGCGCACGCTGCGGGACGACATGCTGGGCCTGCGGCCGGATCTGGCACATGACCTGAGCGCCCTGCGGCTCGAATCCCTGGCGATGGCCGCACAGCGGTGCGGCTATGGCCGCGACGCCGCCGAAGGCGCGTTCGCGGTCATGTTGCAAGCCCGCAACGAAGTCGAGCTGTTCGCGGACGTGCTGCCGGTGCTGACCGAGCTGTCGGGTCGACTGACGCTGGGCGGCCTGACCAACGGCAATGCCGACATCGCGCTGGTTGGCCTGGACGGCCTGTTGCGGTTCTGTACGACGGCGCGTGAGGTCGGCGTCGCCAAACCCCATCGGGGCATCTTCGAGGCCGCCAGCAGTGCCGCCGGCGTGCCGCCGAATCAGGTGCTGCACGTGGGCGACGACCCGCAGCGGGACGTTCACGGCGCCCGCGCCGCCGGCATGCGCACCGTGTGGGTGAATCGCAACGGCCAGACCTGGCCGGGCGGCCCGCCGGCCGACGCCGAAATCAGCGACCTGTTTGGCCTGCTCGATCTGCTGGAGCAGGGACTGATCTGAGCCGCTCCATTACCGGTGCCTGACCGGGCCGGCGCGCATCCCTATAATCCGCATTCAATCCATCCGCAGAGCAACAGCCCCATGGCGGTCCGCAAGAAACGCATCTACAAGGTCATCTTCCACAACCAGGGCAAGCTGTATGAACTGCATGCCACGGAAGTCAGCCAGGGCGGCATGTTCGGCTTCATAGAAGTGGGCGGCTTCGTGTTCGGCGAAAAAAGCGGTCTGCTGATCGATCCATCCGAAGAACGCCTGAAAGCCGAGTTCGAACACGTCAAGACAACCTTCATCCCGCTGCACGCGGTCGTGCGCATCGACGAAGTGGACAAGGAAGGCGCCAACAAGATCAGCAGTCTTTCGGACGACGCCAAGGTGGCCTACCTCCCCTCCCCAATTTACACACCGGGTGGACGCGGCAAGGATTGAGCCGATTCGGCCGGTAGCGAGCGTGCTTACCGGCGCGGGCACCGTTCATTCATCCTGCGCCTCTCGCAGGCGTTGCAGGGCCCGGCGCGCGTGTTTGTCGGGTCGTCCCTTGCCGGTATACCCGGCCGGACCGGTCAGTGCGCGCTGTGCGCGAAGCGCCTGGCGCGTCGCGAGGCTTTCGGCGGTTTCTTCGTACAAGGCTGGCACGTCCTTGGCCGCGACCCGCTGCGCGGCCATGCCCCGGACAATCACCGTCATCGGCTCGCCGCCCCGTATCAGGCTGACTTCGTCCCCCGATCGCAGCAGCCGCGCCGGCTTGGCCGACTGACCGTTCACGCGCACCTTGCCGCCGTTGACGGACTCGGTGGCCAGGGTGCGCGTGCGATACAGGCGGCTCACCCACAGCCATTTGTCCAGTCGCAGGCCGGATTCGATACCGGCGTCCTGATTCACGCTGACATGCCTCCCGGATAGCCGCCTGACGGGGGCATGAAAAAGCCGCCACGACAACGCGTCGCGGCGGCTTTTTCAGCACACATCCACCACCGGAAACCCGGCGGTGGCGCCCCCAAGCTGGAGTGTCAGATCGCCATTTGCTCGGCGGTCTTGCCAGCGGCAAGCGCTTCCTTGAACCATTTCGGCTTCGGCCCGCGGCCGTTCCAGGTCTGAGCCGGGTTGGCCGGGTTGCGGTATTTGGCGACGGCCGCGGTCCGGCTGCTGCGTTTCTTGGTTTCGCCGGCCACGATCTCGAAATCGATGCCGACCGATGCGGCCAGCTTGCGCATCTGGGCGACCACTTCGGCACGCTTCTCGCGCTGACGCTTCTCCAGCGTGGTCTCGGCATCAGCAATCAGCTGCTGCAAATCGGTGAGGGAGTAGTTATTGAGATTGATGGCCATTGTGGGCGCGCTCCTGAGTCAGAACAACAAGAAGCGCCAACTATAGCCAACAATATCGATTGCAACAACAATCCAGCACGAGTAACGACACAACCATCCGTCGACATCACCGCATGGCGAATTCCGCCGGTGTTCACACGACCGGCGGCGCGACGCGATATCGCCGCGCTTGCCTAAGCGGCCTGCATTTCTTCAATCGTCTGATTGGCCCAGTCGACGGCCTCCAGATACGCTTGCGGCGTTGGTTTCGGGTCGAGCATGTCGAGCACGACATTTTCGAAATCGCCCCGCTCCAGCGCCAGCGCAGCGGCCAGAACCTGACCCAGCGGCCCTCGCAGTTCCAACACCGCAAGCCGGGTTTCTTCGGCCAACGGCAAATCCGCCAGCAAGTCTGTGAGCGGCCGGTCCATCAATGCATCGAGGCCGGAGAACAGGCCGACCGTGAATGCGGTGTCGGCATTGCCCCGTCCCGGCGGCGCCAGACTCGCACACAAGCGGGCGCGTGCCAGCACGGTGCGGGTCAATTCCGGCGGCTTGTCACTCATACCAGTCAATGCCAGCAAGGTTGCCAGATCACGCAACCGACGCTGCCCGAGCATCACTGTCGCGTGGGCAATCGAGCTGATTTCGCGCGGCAGGTTGAAGGCCGCGGAATTGGCGTAACGCAGCAATCGATAGCTCAGCGAAACACTCTGCTGGATGACGCCCTGAACGTCGGACAACTCGGACTGGGGGTTGTGCAAGATGGCCAGCAGCTGCAGCACGCTGAGGCGATCCTCGGTCATGGTGCGCCCGGCCACCAGCTTCGGCCGGGCAAAGAAGTAGCCCTGATAGAAATCAAAACCCAGCACCTGACAGTGGGCAAATTGTTCGTGGGTTTCGACCTTCTCGGCCACCAGGGCGACCGGAAACCGCCGCAGCGCAGTCACATGCTCGGCCAACTCCGGCGCCGGTACGGCCGCCAGGTCCACCTTCACGAAATGGGCCCGCTCCAGCAACGGCAGCGTACCCTCGTGGACCAGCAGGTCATCCACCGCGATGCCATAGCCGGCGGTCCGCAAGCGATCGAGCGTGGCCAGCAAGGCGTCGTCGAAAGCCACGTCCGGCATCAGTTCGAGCACCAGTTGCGCCGGATCGAACAGGCGCAGCAGGTTGTCATCCAGAATTTCCGGCGTGACGTGTATGAAGGCGCGCGCCTTGCCGACCACTCGCTGCACGCCCATCTCCAGAAAGGCGTTGATCAGCACATCGGCGGACGCGCGCGCGTCGGCCTTGTCCGCGTGGTCCGTATCGCCGCCTCGATACAGCAGTTCGTAGGCGACCGGCTTCAGGTCCTTGTTGAAAATGGGCTGACGGCCCAGATAGATATTGCGCATGACAGACGAACTCCCGGATGCCGGCGCCAGCGCGGTTCCTGGACATCGCGGCCGATGAGTCCGGTTATCGGCGCGGCCCGCTTGGGCTTGATAGCGCCCCGCAACAGACGCGGTGGCATGTTCGGGTAACCGGTGGTCAGGTCATGCATCCCGCATGGCGGCGATGGCGGCGGCGGCCACCAGCAGCGGCGCCCCGAAGACCAGAAAATAGATCGCAAAGCGCGGCTCCAGAACCGCCAGCCAGCCGCCGGCCAGCGGTCCGAAGATCGAGCCGATCCGTCCCCACGCCTGCGCCCAGCCGACGCCGGTGGCACGCACCGCACTCGGGTAGACCTGGGTCGCGATCGGATACAGGCCGACCTGGGCTGCCCCGGCAAACAGGCCGGTCGCAAAACAGGCGGCGGCCACCGGCGCGAAGCGGCCATCGCCCAGGCCGATCGCCATGATGGCGATTGCGCCCAGCGCAAAGAACGCCGCCAGCATCCGGCGCGGGTTGTGGCGCGCCGACAGCCAGGCCAGCACCAGCGCGCCGAGCACGCCGCCAATGTTGAACATGACGGTGACGCGGATGGCCTGCGCCAGCGGTACGCCACCGTCGACCAGCAGCTTGGGCAGCCAGTTCATCAGGAAGAACAGCACCAGCAGGTTGATGAAAAACGCCAGCCACAGAAGCACGGTGTTGCGCACACGCCGATGCCGGAACAGCTCGCCCACGTCGGCACGGGAGGTTGCCTCCGGCAGCGTGTAACGGTCGTGCGCGTCGTAGGCGCCGGCCGGATCGAGCCGCGCCAGCAGAACGCTGAGCCGTCCACCCGTGCCGGCCCGGCGGGCCAGGTACTGCGGCGACTCGGGCAGCAGCGCCAGCAGCAGGAGGCTCAGCGCCAGCGGCAGGCCGCCGCCGACGTAGAACATCGCCCGCCACCCATGCTCGACCACCAGGCTGCCGGCGATCACCCCGCCCAGCAAACCGCCGACCGAAAAACCGATGTACATCAGTGTCACCAGCAGCGGCCGATGCTTGCCGGGCGCGCACTCGGCGACCAGCGTCACGGCATTGGGCAGGGCCCCGCCCAGACCCAGGCCGGTCACCAGACGCAGCAGCATCAGCTGCGTCACGCTGCCGGCGAAGGCGGTCAGCAGGGTGCCGCCGCCGAACAGGGCCACGCAGGCAATCATGGTGCGGCGGCGCCCGAAGCGGTCGCCCAGGGTGCCGAACAGCAAGGCCCCGGCGGTCATGCCCAGCAGCGCCGCGCTGAACACCGGCCCCAGACGATCGTTGCCAATGCCGAATTCGGCGGCGATCTGCGGCGCCGTGAAGCCGATGATCTGCGCGTCCAGGCCGTCAGTGGCCGCCACCGCGAAGGTCAGCGCCAGCACCAGCCAGTGCAACGCGCCCAGCGGCGCGTCATCGAGGCGGGCAGCGACATCCCAGGTTCGAGCCGGTTCTTTCATGCGGAGACCCGTGTGCAATGTGCAATGAATAGGGTTACAAGCGAGGGGATTCAGGTCACGCAGATCAATCGGCGCTCGCCGCCCGCGCACTGAGCGTGAACGTGGCCGCTGCCGCCAGCAGCACCACCAGCCCGAAGCCCGAAAAGTAATACTGCAGCGGCACCCCGGAGCGCAGCAGCTCGCCACCCAGCAGCGGCCCGAACACCGAGCCCACCCGCCCGCAACCCAGCGCCCAACCGATGCCGGTGGCGCGCAGCGCCGTCGGATACGCAGCCGCTGCCAGCGCATGCAGCGCAATCTGTGCCCCGAACACGAAAAATCCCGCCAGCGCCGCGGCAGCCAGATAGACGCCGAAACTGCCGGTGGCGTAGCCCACCGCCACCAGGCTCGCCGCTGCCAGCACGAATGCCGTGCCAATCACCCGCCGCGCGTCCAGGCGCTGGCATAGCGCCGCCAGCAGCAACGGCCCGACCACGCCACCCAGGTTCAGCGCCAAGGCCGCCAGCGAACCCTGGTGCGCCGAGAAGCCGGCCTGGCCGGCCAGGTACGGCACCCAGTTGGCCAGGAAGAACATCACCATCATGTTGATGAAAAAGCCCAGCCACAGGCGGCGCGTGTCCGGGCCAAGGTCCGCCGCCAGCAGTCGGCGCACCCCGCCGGACCGGCCGGGGGCCAGCTCGCGGGCGGCGGCCGGCGCTTCCGGCAAAAAGCGCCACAGAACCGGAATCAGCAGCAGCGGCAGCACACCGCCGACCAGATACAGCGAGCGCCAGCCAAAGCGCGGCAACAGCGGCACCGCCAGCCCGGCGCACAGCATGCCGCCCACCGAGAAACCCACCAGCCCGACGCTGACCAGCAACGGCCGGCGCCGCGGCGAGGCATGCTCGGAGATCAGCGCGGTGGCATTCGGCACAGCGCCGCCCAGTCCGAGCCCGGTCAGCAGGCGCAGCCCGAGCAGGCTCCAGTAGCCGCCGGCCAGCGCGGTCAGCCCGGCAAACAGGCCAAACAGGCCGCAACAGAGCATCAGCACCCGCACCCGGCCCAGGCGGTCGCCCAGCGGCGCGATCAGTACCGAGCCGCCGATCATGCCCAGGATGCCGGCCGCGAACAGCGGCCCCAGGCGCTGCGCGGACAGGCCCCAGTCGGCGGCGATGGCCGGCGCGGTGAGCGCGATCACCAGCATGTCGAAGCCGTCCAGCACGATCACCAGCAGGCACAGACCCACCACGCGGGCGGTCGCGCTGCCACCGCGCACGGCCACCGTTTTCTCCACGGTCACGTCCATCTTCCCCCTCCACGGCACGTTCTTTATAAGGTTGACCGACTGCGCCTGGCCGATCCGCGCGCAACGATACCCCGGCCGGGGCGCCCGCCGCTGCTTACAATGCCCCGCCCAAGCCGCAGAACATCCATCCCATGCCCAGCCCGCTGCTGCCCGTCTCGACCGCTGCCCGTGCCCGTGCCCAGGCGCTGCTCGATTTCATCGATGCCAGCCCCAGCCCGTGGCATGTGGTGGACAGCGCCGCCGCGCTGCTGGAAGCCGCCGGCTACCGGCGCCTGGATGAGGCCGACGCCTGGCAGCTCACACCCGGCGCACGGCATTACGTGGTGCGCGACGGGTCCACGCTGGCGGCGTTTCGCATCGGCAGCGCCCCGCTCACCGAAGCCGGCCTGCGGCTGATCGGTGCGCACACCGACTCGCCCGGCCTGCGCGTGAAGCCGCAGGCCGGCCAGATCAAGGACAACTGGCTGCGGCTGGGCGTGGAGGTCTACGGCGGGCCGATCCTGGCCACCTTTGCCGACCGCGACCTGAGTCTGGCCGGCCGGGTGGCACTGCGTGCGCCGCAGGCGCCGCTTGGCGTGCAAAGCCGCCTGGTGCGCTTTGCGGCGCCGCTGCTGCGGATCCCGAACCTGGCCATCCACCTGAACCGCAAGGTCAACGAGGACGGCCTGAAACTCGACCGCCAGAGCGCACTGCCGCCGATCCTGTGCGCCGTGCAGGACGGACTGCCGGCGGCGAACCACCTCACCCGACTGCTGGCCGACGCGCTGGAAGTCGACCCGAGCCAGCTGCTGGGCTTCGAGCTGAACGTGTACGACACCCAGCCGGGCGCCTTCTTCGGCCCGCAGCAGGAGTTCATCGCCGACTCGCAGCTCGACAACCTGGGCTCCTGCCATGCGGCCCTGATGGCCTTGCTGGATACCGACGCGGACAATCCAGAACCGAGCGCTGTATGCTTCCTGTTCGATCACGAGGAAGTCGGCTCGACCAGCGCCAAGGGCGCCGATGGCAGCTTCCTGGACGACGTGCTGGAGCGGATCGCCCTATGCCGTGGCCTTGGCCGCGAGGATTACCGGCGGGCACTGGCACGCAGCATGCTGGTCAGCGCCGACATGGCGCATGCCTTCCACCCCGGCCACGCCGGCGCCTACGACGACCAGCACCGCGTCCACCTGAACCACGGCCCGGTCATCAAGACCAACGCCAGCCAGCGCTATACGTCGGAGAGCCTGTCGGCCGGCGTGTTCCAGCTGGCCTGCGAGCGCGCCGGCGTGCCCTGGCAACACTACGTGCAGCGCAGCGACCTGGCCTGCGGCAGCACCATCGGCCCGCTGGCGGCCTCGCGCCTGGGGCTGCGCAGCGTGGACGTGGGCAACCCGATGTGGGCCATGCACAGCCTGCGCGAGAGCGCAGGGGCCGCCGATCACGACGCCATGTGTCGGGCGCTGGCAGCATTTTTCAAGGATTGATGGGCCTTCGCGGCTTATCCCCAGAATCTGTGGATAACTTTGTGGAGTACTGCCTGAACAAGCGCGCCAAGGGCGCATGCATGCGGGGCTGGATACAGATTGCCCAGCTTTTAATCAAATATTCATAATTATTGCAAAACAAATAGTTGCGGTTATTTTTGAATTCACATCACGAGCCAATCGCGATTTTTGCCAGCCAGCGCTAGGACTTTTCCGCTGCTGTGTGTAAACCACGAAATCAACGCTTGCCAGCGCTGCGAAATCAGACTATGGACGCCACCGAAAAGGTGTCCCCCAGGGGCTGGCAAGGCGCCCCTTACCCATTGGACCCGACATGATCACCCTGACCCATCTGCAACGCCTGGAAGCCGAGAGCATCCACATCCTGCGCGAGGTCGTCGCCGAAGCCGACAAGCCGGTCATGCTGTACTCCATCGGCAAGGACAGCGCGGTGATGCTGCACCTGGCGCGCAAGGCCTTCTACCCCGCGCCGCCGCCGTTTCCGCTGCTGCACGTGGACACCACCTGGAAGTTTCGCGACATGTACGCCATGCGCGAACGCATGGCGGCCGAGCTGGGCATGGAGCTGATCGTCTACCAGAACCCGGAGGCCGCCGCGCTGGGCATCAATCCGTTCGATCACGGCTCGCAGATCCACACCGACATGTGGAAGACGCAGGGCCTGAAGCAGGCGCTGGACCTGTACGGCTTCGACGCGGCCTTCGGGGGCGCCCGCCGCGACGAGGAAAAATCCCGCGCCAAGGAGCGCATCTTCTCGTTTCGCACCGCCCAGCATCAGTGGGACCCGAAAAATCAGCGCCCGGAGCTGTGGCACCTCTACAACGGGCGCAAGAGCAAGGGCGAGTCGATACGCGTGTTCCCGATCAGCAACTGGACCGAGCTGGATGTGTGGCAGTACATCCATCTGGAAAACATCCCGATCGTGCCGCTGTACTTCGCCGCCGAGCGACCGGTGGTGGAGCGCGACGGCACCCTGATCATGGTCGACGACGAGCGCATGCCGCTGCGGCCCGGCGAGACGCCGATGCTGAAAAAGGTCCGCTTTCGCACACTCGGCTGCTATCCGCTGTCAGGCGCCGTGGAATCGGAAGCCGACACGCTGACCGCCATCATTCAGGAGATGCTGCTGACACGCACCTCCGAGCGCCAGGGCCGCATGATCGACCACGACACCGCCGCCTCCATGGAAAAGAAAAAGCAGGAGGGCTACTTCTGATGGCACACGTATCGGACCTGATCGCCAGCGACATCGAGGAGTACCTCAGCCAGCACGAGCGCAAGAGCCTGTTGCGCTTCATCACCTGCGGCAGCGTTGACGACGGCAAGAGCACGCTGATCGGCCGCCTGCTGTATGAATCCAAGATGCTGTTCGAGGACCAGCTGGCCGCCGCCGAGGCGGATTCCAAAAAGTGGGGCACGCAGGGCGGCGACATCGATTTCGCGCTGCTGGTCGACGGCCTGGCCGCCGAGCGCGAGCAGGGCATCACCATCGACGTCGCCTACCGCTTCTTCAGCACCGACCGGCGCAAGTTCATCGTCGCCGACACGCCGGGGCACGAGCAGTACACGCGCAACATGATCACCGGGGCTTCCACCGCCGACGTGGCGGTGATCCTCGTCGACGCCCGCAAGGGCGTGCTCACGCAGACGCGCCGCCACAGCTATCTGGCCAGCCTGATCGGCATCCGCAAGGTGGTGCTGGCCATCAACAAGATGGACCTGGTCGATTTCTCGCAGGACGTGTTCGGGCGCATCGATGCCGACTACCGGGCGTTCGCCGCGCAGATCGGCCTGACCGACATCACCTCGATTCCGCTGTCCGGCCTCAAGGGCGACAACATCGTCGAGCCCTCGGCGCGCACCGGCTGGTATCACGGCCCGACGCTGATGGCGTTCCTGGAAAGCTGCGAGATCGACGAGACGCGCCTGCAAAACGGCCCGCTGCGCCTGCCGGTGCAGTGGGTGAACCGGCCGAACCTGGATTTCCGCGGCTTCTGCGGCCTGATCGCCAGCGGCACGGTGCGCCCCGGCGACCGCGTGCGGGTGCAGCCGTCGGGGCGCGAGAGCCGCGTGGCGCGCATCGTCGCCTACGGCGGCGACTGGCCGCAGGCGGTGGCCGGCCAGTCGGTCACCCTGACCCTGGAGGACGAAATCGACATCTCGCGCGGGGACGTCATCTCCGCCGCCGACGCCCCGGCCGAGGTCGCCGACCAGTTCGAGTGCACGCTGGTGTGGATGGCCGACGAGCCGATGCTGCCGGGCCGGCCGTACCTGCTGAAACTGGCCACGCGCACGGTCACCGCCACCGTCACCGAGCCCAAGTACAAGGTCAACGTCAACACGCTCGAGCACCTGGCCGCCAAGACCCTGGCGCTGAACGAAATCGGCGTCTGCAACATCGCGCTCGACCGGCCGGTGGCCTTCGATCCGTATGAGGTCAACCGCGACACCGGCGGCTTCATCCTGATCGATCGTCTCAGCAACAACACGGTCGGCGCCGGCATGCTGCATTTCGCGCTGCGCCGCGCCCACAACATTCACCTGCAACACCTCGACATCGACAAGGCCGCGCGCGCCCGCCTGATGGGTCAGCAGCCGGCGGTGCTGTGGTTCACGGGGCTTTCCGGCGCCGGCAAGTCGACCATCGCCAACCTGGTCGAGAAAAAGCTCTACGCCCTCGGCCATCACTCCTACCTGCTCGACGGCGACAACGTGCGCCACGGCCTGAACAAGGATCTGGGCTTCACCGACGCCGACCGGGTGGAGAACATCCGCCGCGTGGCCGAGGTGGCCAAACTGATGGTCGACGCCGGGCTGATCGTGCTGACCGCCTTCATCTCGCCGTTTCGCGCCGAGCGCGCGCTGGCGCGCAGCCTGCTCGAGGAAGGCGAGTTCATCGAGGTGCACATCGACACGCCGCTGGATGTCGCCGAGGGTCGCGACGTGAAAGGCCTGTACAAGAAAGCCCGCCGTGGCGAACTGAAGAATTTCACCGGCATCGACTCGCCCTACGAGCCGCCGGAGAACCCCGAACTGCGCGTCAATACCGTCGAATGCGATGCCGAGCAGGCAGCGGAACGCGTCATTGAACGCCTGCGCCAACTCGGACGCATCAGCTGATAGCGGGCATGGAATGGCCCAACATCGTCGCCGGCTTCGGGGT
This sequence comes from Immundisolibacter sp., assembly GCF_014359565.1. Taxonomy (NCBI): domain Bacteria; kingdom Pseudomonadati; phylum Pseudomonadota; class Gammaproteobacteria; order Immundisolibacterales; family Immundisolibacteraceae; genus Immundisolibacter; species Immundisolibacter sp. The sequence goes on from NZ_JACIZD010000024.1 coordinate 14,032, forward strand.
CGGATTGCTGGTCGGCCTGACCGGCGTGGGCGGCGGCGCGCTGATGACGCCGATCCTGGTGCTGCTGTTCGGCGTTGCTCCGGCCGCCGCCGTGGGCACCGACCTGTGGTTCGCCGCCACCACCAAGATGGTCGGCGGCACCCTGCACCACGCACGGCGCAGCATCGACTGGCAGGTGCTGCGCCGCCTGTGGCTGGGCAGCCTGCCGGCCGCCCTGGCGACGCTGGCCTGGCTGCAGGCCAGCGGCATGGGCCAGACCAAGAACGGCCTGATCCTGAAGGCGCTCGGCATCGTGCTGCTGCTGACCGCGGTGGCCATGCTGCTGAAAAAACGCGTGCACGCCCTGGGTCAGCACTTGCGCGGCACGAAGCCGGACCGGTTCAAGGGCGCGCAGGTGCCGCTGACGGTGCTGGCCGGGGCGGTCCTGGGCTTCCTGGTCACGCTGACCTCGGTCGGCGCCGGCGCCCTGGGCACGGTAATGCTGGTCTACCTGTACCCGTGGCGCCTGACGCCGGCCCGCCTGGTCGGCACCGACATCGTGCACGCCATCCCGCTGACCGTGCTGGCCGGCAGCGGCCACGCGCTGATGGGAAATGTCGACCTGTCGCTGCTGGGCTGGCTGCTGCTGGGCTCCGTGCCGGGCGTGCTGATCGGCTCCCACTTCAGCACCCGGGCGCCGGAAGCGTTCGTGCGACCGGCCATCGCCCTGGTGCTGACCCTGGTCGGCCTGAAGCTGGTGACGTCGTAGAACGGGGCGGCGCGGAGCCGGTTCGACCAGCGCCGGCAGGCCCGATCGCCGGCACAATGCAAACCGTCGTCCCCATGCGCCGCGCCGGAGTAGCCATGACCACCATCGAACACCACACCGCGCAGCTGGCCGACGTGCGCCTGCATTACCTGATCGCAGGCGACGGTCCGGCGCTGGTGCTGCTGCACGGCTGGCCGCAGAGCAGCCACGAATGGCGGCACCTGATGCCGACGCTCGCGCAGCGCTTTCGGGTCATCGCGCCGGACCTGCGCGGCCTGGGCGACTCCAGCCGGCCGGTCGGCGGCTACGACAAGATGACCGTGGCCGGCGACGTGCGCAGCCTGCTGCGCGACGGGCTCGGCATCACGCAGGCGGCCGTGGTCGGCCACGACTGGGGCGGGGCGGTGGCCTACGCGCTGGCGGCGCAGGACCGCGCGCTGGTCACGCAGCTGGCGATCCTGGACATGTTGCTGCCGGGCATCGACCTGCCCGGCTTGGGCGCGAATGCCCTGGCCAACTACTGGCATTTTGCCTTCCACGGTGTGCGTGACCTTGCCGAAATGCTGGTCACAGGCCGCGAGCGGGCCTATATCTCATGGTTTTTTCAGAACTTTGCCTACAACCCGCGCGCCGTGAGCGAGGCCGACATCGACGAGTACGCCCGCTGCCTGGCTCAACCGGGCGCGCTGCGGGCCGGCTTCGAGTACTACCGCGCGGCCGGCCAGGATGCGGTCGACTTTGCCGCCGCAGCGCGTGAGCCGCTGCGCTGCCCGGTGCTGGCGCTGGGCGGCGAGCGCAGCATCGGTGCGGCGGTCAAGCTGTGCGTGCAGCAGGTGGCCGACGACGTGCGCGGCGGAGTGATGGAACGCTGCGGTCACTGGATTGCCGAGGAACAGCCGCAGGCGCTGCTGGAAGAACTGACCGCCTTCCTGGACGCCGTCTGATGCCGGCGCTGCGCATTCACTGGCTGCAGCACGTGGCCTTCGAGGGCCTGGGCTACATTGAGCCCTGGGCGCTGCACCACGGGCACGCCCTGTCGCGCTCCCGGCTGCACGCGGGCGAGACGCTGCCCACGCTGGAGGCTTTCGACTGGCTGATCGTCATGGGCGGGCCGATGGGTGTTTACGAGGCCGATCAGCACCCCTTCATCACGGCCGAGATGGACCTGATCCGCGCCGCCATCGATGCCGGCAAGCGCGTGCTGGGGATTTGTCTGGGCGCGCAGCTGATGGCCGCCGCGCTGGGTGCCCGCGTATACCCGTCCGGGCAGCAGGAAATCGGCTGGTTCGCGGTCGAGCCGGCACCCGGCTGCGCCGCCAGCCCGTTTGGCGACGCCCTGACCGGGCCACTTACCGTGTTTCACTGGCACGGCGATACCTTCGACTTGCCGGCCGGCGCGGTACGCCTGGCCCACAGCCGTGTCTGCACCCAGCAGGGCTTTGGCTATGGCGCGAGGGCGCTGGCCCTGCAGTTTCACCCCGAAATGGACCCGACCGGCGTGGCCGCGCTGGCCAATGAATTCGGCGCCCGCCTGCGGCCCGGTGCCAGCGTGCACAGTGCCGATCAGATGCTGGCCGGGCAGGCGCATTTCGGTCCGGCACGGCGCCTGCTGGAGGCATGGCTCGACCGGCTCGCCGCCGGCTGAGGGCGCATGACACGACCGCGTGTTGCAGCGGGCGTCGGTCTGGTCCTGACCGGTGGCGGCGCGCGCACGGCCTATCAGGTGGGTGTGCTGCTGGCGGTCAGCGACTGGCTGGGCCGGCCGCGGCGCACGCCGTTTGCCATCATCACCGGCACCTCGGCGGGCGCCATCAACGCCAGCGTGCTGGCGGCGCGCGCGGGCAGCTTCGGCCGCGGCCTGGAATACCTGGCCGGCGTTTGGCGGGGCCTGCAGGTCGGCGACATTTATCGCTGCGACCAGCGCGCCCTGTATGGCCGCGCCGTGCACTGGCTGATCGCGCTGCTGCGCGGCGGCCTCGGCCAGCACAATCCGCGCGCCCTGCTCGACTGCCAGCCGCTGCGCGCGCTGCTGGAACGCCACGTCAACTTCGCGCGCATCGACCTGCACCTGCGCCGCGGCCTGCTGGACGCGGTCGCGATCACCGCTTCCGGTTACGGCAGCGGACGCGGCGTCACCTTCTACCAGGCCGTCGGGCACCCGCCGCCCTGGCAGCGCGAGCGGGCGCTCAGCCGCCCAGCCGAACTCACACTCGACCACGTCATGGCCTCGGTGGCCATCCCGTTGCTGTTCGAGGCGGTGCGTATCGACGACGACTGGTACGGCGACGGCGCCATGCGCGACCACACGCCGCTGTCGGCCGCCATCAACCTGGGCGCGCAGCGCCTGCTGGTGATCGGCACCCGCAATTCCGATCCGGTGCCGCTGCCGCAGCCACCGCCCTATCCGCAGCTTGGCAAGATCGCCGGCTACGTGCTCGATTCGCTGTTCATGGACGGACTCGGGCCGAACCTGGATCGCTTGCAGCGCCTGAACGAACTGGTACGCCTGAGCGAAGCGCAACCACCCATGGGCCCCGGCCGCCGCCTGCGCCACATCGACGCCTGCGTGATCAACCCGAGCCTTGACCTGCGCACGATCGCCGCCCGCCACACGCAAGGTTTTCCGGGGCCGGTGAGACGCCTGTTTCGCGGCATCGGCGCGTTTGGCGAGCTCAGTCCCCTGCCCAGCTACCTGCTGTTCGACGGGGCCTTCTGCCGCGAGCTGATGGATCTTGGCTACGCCGATGCCCGGCGTCGGAAAGACGAAATCATGGCCGTGCTGACGCCTGGACAGGAGTCAACCATCGCTTGATGGAATAAAAATATGAGAAATAAATAATTTCCAGTCATATAAAGCACCCGTACCATGGGGTCACAAGGACCCACACACCGAATGCTGCCCATGGCCTCCCCAGACAAGATCGACCACGCCATCGCCATCCTGCAGGCGGCCCAGGCGCACGGCCCGGCGATCCACACCAACAGTTTCGGCCCCGAAGGCGTGGTGCTGACGCACCTGATCACCGCGCACACGCCGGACATTGCCACCGCCAGCCTGGACACCGGGCGCCTGCCGGAACAGACCTACGCCGTGGCCGACGCGCTGCGCCAGCGCTACGGACTGGTCATCGACTGGTGGTTCCCGGACGCCGAGTCACTGGGCAACTTCACCCGGGAGCACGGCGTCAACGCCTTCTACAACAGCGTCGAACTGCGTCGCGCCTGCTGCGGCATTCGCAAGGTCGAGCCGCTGGGGCGGATGCTGGTCGGCAAGATGGCCTGGATCACCGGCCGCCGCCGCCAGCAGGGACTCAAGCGCGCCGCCCTGCCGGAGCGCGAGTGGGACGAGCAGCGCGGCATCCTCAAATTCAACCCGCTGGCCGAGTGGACGCACGACGACGTGTGGACCTTCATCCGCGCCAACTCGATCCCGTACAACGCCCTGCACGACCAGGGCTACCCGAGCATCGGCTGCGCGCCCTGCACCCGCGCCATCACGGTCGGGGAAGACCCCCGCGCCGGACGCTGGTGGTGGGAACAGGACAGCACGCGCGAGTGCGGCCTGCACGGCCCGGCGCGGCCCGCCGCCGAGGACGAAACAGCGGTTCCGCCGGCCGAAGCCATTCCGGACGTCGGGCTTTAGGCACCCGGCGGTTGGTCCTCTGCGTTAGCAGGCGGCCAACCGCTGGCGCCGGACCGCTCAGTCGTGAAACTCGCGCCCGGCGGCAACCGCCGCCACCACGCCCGTGCGCACCAGAAAATCGCCGAAATGCTCGCCGGACTGGCGTTCGGCGGCGTAGCGTTCCAATAGCGGCGTCAGGGCCTCGATGATGGCCTGCTCGCCGATGTTCTCCCGGTACAGCTTGCCCAGACGCTGACCGTGAAAGCCGGCGCCCAGGTACAGGTTGTACTTGCCGGGCGCCTTGCCGACCAGGCCGATTTCGGCGATGTACGGCCGCGCGCAGCCGTTGGGGCAGCCGGTCATGCGCATCGTGATCGGCGTGTCGGCCAGGCCGCAGGCGTCGACCACCTCGTCCAGGCGCGTGATCAGGTCCGGCAGGTAGCGCTCGCTCTCGGCCATGGCCAGGGCGCAGGTCGGAAACGCAACGCAGGCCATCGCATTGCGGCGCAGCAGCGAGACCTCGCGCTGCAGGCCGTATTCGGCGATCAGCGCCTCGATGGCCGGCCGCTGCGCGGGGCTGACGCCGGCGATGGTCACGTTCTGATTGTTGGTGAGCGCGAAAATCCCCGTGTGGATGCGGGCGATTTCGCGCAGGCCCGTGCGCAGGCGCCGCTGGCCGCGATCCGCGATGCGGCCGTTCTCGACGAACAGCGTGTAGTGCGACTGGCCGTCCTGCCCGTCCTGCCAGCCAAACGCGTCCGTGTTGTGGTCGAAGCTGAACGGCCGCGCCGGCGCCAGCGCGAAACCCAGCCGGCGTTCCAGTTCGGCCTTGAACCAGTCCACGCCGCGATCGTCGATGGTGTACTTGAACCGCGCATGGCGACGGTTGCTGCGGTCGCCGAAATCACGCTGCACGCACACCACCTGCTCGGCCACGGCGATGGCCTGGTCCGGCGTGCAGAAACCAAGAACGTCGGCCAGACGCGGGAAGGTGGCTTTCTCGCCGTGGGTCATGCCCATGCCGCCGCCGACCAGCACGTTCCAGCCGACCAGCCGCTCGCCGTCCGCCACGGCGATGAACGACAGGTCGTGCGCATAGACATCGACATCGTTGTCCGGCGGTACGGCAACGGTGATCTTGAACTTGCGCGGCAGGTACAGCGGGCCGTAGATCGGCTCGACCTCGGTGGCGGGGTCGACGGCCGGCGCGTCCAGCCAGATTTCCTGGTAGGCGTGGGTCCTGGGCAGCAGGTGCTCGCTGATGGCGCGCGCCAGTTCGCCGGCCGCCGCGTGCAGCGGCGAGCGATACGGGTTGGCACTGGCCAGCACGTTGCGGTTCACGTCGCCACAGGCGGCGATGGTGTCCAGACCGGCCGCCCGGATGGCCTGCATGGCCGGCTTGAAGTGCGGCTTGCGGATGCCGTGAAACTGGAAGGTCTGCCGCGTGGTCAGGCGCAGCGTGCCGTTGGCGTGCTCACCGGCCACCTCGTCCAGCGCCAGCCACTGCGCCGGCGTGCACTGACCGCCCGGCAGGCGCACGCGGATCATGAACTGATAGGCCGGCTCCAGCTTCTGGCGGCGGCGCTCCTCACGCAGGTCGCGGTCGTCCTGCTGGTAGCTGCCATGAAACTTCAGGATCGCGTTGTCATCAGGCGCGATGGCACCGGTCAGCGGATCGACCAGGCCGTCGGCGATGGTGCCGCGCAGCAGCCGGCTGTGGCTCTTGATGACCTCCACCTCGTTGGGCGGGGCCTTGGGGTCGGGTGCGTTCATGGCCGGTCTCAGTAAATGTCGCGCTGGTAACGCCGGTTGCGCGACAGCTCGCGCAGGTATTCCTCGGCCGCCTCGGCGTCGAGCTTGCCTTCGGCAGCCACGATGTCGCGCAGCGCCGCATGCACGTCGACCGCCATCGCCGTGGCATCGCCGCAAACATAGACGTGGGCGCCGTCCTGCAGCCAGGCATAGACCTCGGCGGCGCGCTCGCGCAGGCGCTGCTGCACGTAGACCTTCTGCGCCTGGTCGCGCGAGAAGGCGACGTCCATGCGCGTCAGCAACCCGGCCTTCAGCCACGCCTGCCACTCGATCTGGTACAGGAAATCGGTATGGAAATGCCGGTCGCCGAAGAACAGCCAGTTGCGGCCGCTGGCCCCGCTCGCCTCGCGCTCCTGCAGGAAGGCCCGAAACGGCGCCACGCCGGTACCCGGGCCGATCATGACGAGCGGCGTGTCCGGGTTGGTCGGCAAGCGGAAGTTGTCGTTGCGCTCGATGAATACCGGCACCGTGTCGCCCGGCTTGACGCGATCGGCCAGCCAGGTCGAGGCCACGCCCTGCCGCCGGACGCCCAGGCTCTCGTAGCGAACCGCGGCAACGGTGATGTGCGCCTCGTCCGGGCAGGCGGCCAGGCTGGAGGCCAATGAATACAGCCGCGGCGGCAAACGGCGCAGCAGGCCGACGAACTGCTCTGCCGTCAGGCCCGGCACCGGGAATTCCTGCACCACGTCGATGATCTGCCGGCCATGCAGGTAGGCCCGCAGGGCGTCCTCGTTGCCCGCCGCCAGCAGGCCGGCCAGCTTGCCGCTGTCCGCCAGCGCGCCGTAGGCGGCCAGGAAGGGCCGCGTCAGGGTGGTGATTTCGTAGTAGTGATCGAGCGCGTCTGCCAGCGGCAGGGTGGTGTCGCCGGCCTTGACCGGCGCCGTGGCCGGCAGCCCGAGCACCGTCAGCAGTGCCTCCACCAGCGCCGGGTCGTTGCGCGGCAGCACGCCCAGCGCATCGCCGGGCTGGTAGATCAGGCCGGGCACGGCCAGTTCGATGTGGCGCGTTTCCTTGTCCGCGCCACGGCCGTTCAGGTTGATGTTCTCCAGCACCTCGGCCAGGTACGGGTGGCGCTTGTCGTGCTGCGGTGCGTCGCCGATGGTGGCCGCTGCCGTCGCCGACACCGCCGGCGCTGCTGCGGCGCTCACCTGCTCGAGCAGGGTGTCGATCCAGGCCGCCGCGGCATCGTCGTAATCGACATCGCAGTCCACCCGCGGCGCCAGACGCTGCGCGCCGAGCTTCTCCAGCACGGCATCGAAGTCCTTGCCGGTCTGGCAGTAGAACTCATAGCTGGAATCGCCCAGCGCCAGCACGCTGTAGCGCAGCTGCTCCAGGCGCGGCGCCTTGCGCCCGTGCAGGAACTCGTGCAGCTCGCGCGCGCTGTCGGGTGGCTCGCCCTCGCCGTGGGTGCTGACGATCAGCGCCAGCAAGCGCTCGTCGCGCAAGCGGGCCGGCTTATAGTCGGCCATGCTGGCGAGCGTGACGGGCAAGCCGCGCGCCTGCGCCAGTTCCGCCAGGCGGCGCGCCAATTTGGCGCCATTGCCGCTTTGCGAACCGTGCAGCACGGTCAGGCTGGCCTGGGATTGCGACGGCGCGACGGTCGCCGCAGGCGCGCCGGCACCCAGTTCGGCACGGGCGGCCAGATAGCCGCTCAGCCACTGCAACTGGGCCTGACCCAGCTCCCGGACCAGGGCATCGAGGCGCGCGGCCTGATCCGGACTCAGCGGGGTGTTCGAGGTGGTTACCGGTGCGTTCATGGCGGTTCAGAAGTGCGGACAGCCCGTCATCATAGAGGGCTGCCTTATATGTTGGAAGAACCTTTTTACGAGTTGGTTATAAGCAAGCGTGACAAGGCGCGCCCCCGGAACCCGTTCCACCAGGAGTCATGACGTGATCGACCTGTTTCGCAAGAAATACGCCCAGCCCGGCAGCGCGCCCGGTGAGTTGCTGCCGCTGCCGGTGGCGCCGGCGACCATCGTCTACTGCGTGGTCTACGACGCCAACGGGATGCTGCACGAGAGCCGTGGCGTGCCGGACGATCCGGCCGCTCTGCGCCGTGCAGGCGCGACTTTGTGGGTGCATTTTGCCGGCCAGCCGGAGGTCGGCGACCTGCGCCGGGTCGGCGAAGCGCTCGGCCTGCACCCGCTGGCGCTCGAAGACGTGATGAACCACGGCCAGCGACCGAAACTCGACGACTTCGACGATCACCTGTTCCTGGAGCTGGGCTGCCTGACGCAGGACGGGACCCACCCGGTGGTTCACGATTTTGCCCTGTTCCTGGGGCCGGATTTCGTGGTCAGCGTGTACTACGGCAGCGAAAACCTGTTTGCCGGCGTCCACGCGCGCCTGGTCGATGCGTCCGGCCGCCTGCGGCGCAGCGGCACCGACCGCCTGGCGCACGCGCTGCTGGATGTGGTGGTCGATCACGCCTTTCCGGTGCTCGAAACGCTCGGCGAGCGCATCGAGGACCTGGAAACCGAACTGCTGGACCGTCCCGGCCCCGGGGCCCTGCGCGAGCTGCACCAGCTCAAGCGCGAGATGCTGCTGATCCGCCGCGCCGTATGGCCGGCACGCGACGTGCTGGCCAACCTGGCGCGCGGCGATGCGCCGCAGATCGCCGACCAGTCGCGCATCTACTTCGGCGACGTCTACGACCACACGGCGCAGATCATCGAACTGGTGGAAAGCTACCGCGACATGCTGGCCGGCATGCTCGACATCTACCTGTCGAGCGTCAGCAACCGCCAGAACGAGGTCATGAAAGTGCTGACCGTGATCGCCACCGTCTTCATCCCGCTGACCTTCATCGTCGGCGTGTACGGCATGAACTTCAGCGTCAACGAAACCAGCCCCTGGGCCATGCCGGAGCTGCGCGCCTACTACGGCTACCCGATCCTGTGGCTGGTGATGCTGGGCATCGCCGGCGCCATGCTGCTGTTCTTCAAGCGCCGGCGCTGGTTCTAGGCCGGCCAGCCGGTCCGGACAGGCGCCTGTATCAAGCCTACAGCCAGCGCAGCGCCAGGCGCATCACCCGCTCCAGGCCCGGCCCGTAGGGCGGGCGAATCAGCGACTGCACCGACCAGCGGCTCTGGTACAGCACGCTCTTTTGGTGCGAGAAGGTCACGAAGCCGTCAAAGCCGTGATAGCGGCCGATGCCGCTCGGCCCCACGCCGCCGAACGGCAGGCCCTCGTGCGCCACATGGAACAGCACGTCGTTCACGCAGGCGCCGCCGGACACCGTCTGCTCCAGTACCCGCTCGGTGCGGCTGGCGTTGTCGTCGAAGTGGTACAGCGCCAGCGGCCGCGGGTGGCTGTTCACGTAGGCGATGACCTCGGCCAGATCGTCGTAGGTCTTGACCGGCAGCAGCGGGCCGAAGATCTCCTCCTGCATCACGCTCATGTCGTCGGTGACGCCCAGCAACACGGTCAGCGGCAGCACGCGCTCGCCGGCCGGCACCGGCGCGCCGCCCGCATTCAGCGGGACCACCTGCGCGCCCTTGGCCCGGGCATCGGCGATGTGCGCCTGCAGGCGCTGGTAATGACGGTCGTTGACGATCCAGGTCAGGTCGGGGTTGCCGGCCAGGGTCGGGTAGCTCTTCTGGACCGCCACGGCGAGCGCCTCGACCAGCTGATCGCGCCGGCCGGTGGGCACGAACACGTAATCCGGCGCGATGCAGGCCTGGCCGCCGTTGAGCATCTTGCCCTGGGCGATGCGCCCGGCGGCGATGTCCAGCGGATAGTCGTCGCTGATGATGGTCGGCGACTTGCCGCCCAGCTCCAGCGTCACCGGCGTCAGGTTCTCGCTGGCGGCGCGCATGACGATGCGGCCGATCTGCGTCGAGCCGGTGAAGATCAGGTGATCGAACGGCAGGGCCGAAAAATGCCCCGCCACCTCGGCGCCGCCGTTGACCACGGCCACCTCGTCCGGCGTGAAGGCCTGGCCGACGATGGCGGTCACCACCTCGGCCGTGCGTGGGCAGAACTCGGAGGTCTTGATCAGCGCCCGGTTGCCGGCAGCAATGGCGCCGACCAGCGGCGACAGCGTCAGCAGCACCGGCACGTTCCATGGCCCGATGATGCCGATCACGCCGCGCGGCTGGTAATGAATGCGCGCCCTCGCCAGCGGGAACTGCGGGCTCCAGCCGGCACGGCGCGGGCGCATCCATTTCTTCAGGTGCTTGCGGGTGTGGCGAATCTCGCCCAGCAGGCCGATCACATCGGCAAAGAAGGTCTCGTGGCGCGAGCGGTGGCCAAAGTCGGCATTCACCGCCTCCAGAATCTGTTCATGATGGTCGACGATGGCCTGACGCAGGCGCTTGAGCGCCGCAATGCGGTGTTCATAGCTGGTCGGACCGGCGCGCAGGAAGGCGGCGCGCAGCGCCTCGAACTGCGGCAGCAGGGGGTTGTCGGAGATTTGGGTGGTGGTATGCAGGGCGAGACGGTTGTTGTCGTTCATGGATCACTCCTTGATTAATTGAAAGGCCGCCGGCATCCGCCGCGCCTGCTTGCTACTTCGCTGAATCCGCCTTGCCACCATAGCCACGCGGCGTTTCCAACAAGCGCAGTTGCGGTTCAACGTGGCCTTTGCGTCGGGCCACGCCGTGAAGCGAGTTCTCCTCGACATCCTCGTTCCCCCATTGGCTCCATCCCGGTCGCCGGAAACGCGCAAATAGCTCCAGATAAGGCCCGGGCGAGCACGCCTCGACGATGTCATAAATCTCGTCGGGCTTACGGGAATGCTCCCGCTTGCGGGTCGCCAAGACATTCACCTGCGTTCGTCCGGGCGGCAGCGTACGCATGCTGCCCCGTACCCCAAACAGCACCAGCTCGGTAACGTTACGGAAGTAAAACCCTACGCCTCGACCATCCGGCCCTCCATCCTTGCGGACCTTGTACCAGACCAGATTCGACTTGTACGTAAAGCCCCAGGCCTCCATGACGCGAAGACCGTCCGCCAGCAGTGCATTCGGTACCCACAGGTATAGATGCGACTGCGCCGCCGCCAGCTTGGCCACGGGCAGTTCCTGGATTTCCCGCTGCTCCATGGTTGGATATCGCAGCAGGCGGCGGTGCTCGGGGGCCACCTTGCCGGTACGATTCTGGAACTGCCAGGGCGGGTCGGCCAAAATAGTCGAGTACTGACCGGCCGTCTTCGTCAGGAGATCCTCGGCCGGATTGAGTTCAGTCATTTTGTAAACCTTTGCGATCATTGCAACGTCACCGGGTTGGGAAAGTGACAGCCTGGTGCGGGATGCCGATTAGCAACAACGGACACGGGTTTCCTACGCCGCGGCGAACGCGGTCCTCGAGCTTACGCCAGTGCGTCGTGGCCTCGCCGAATTTATCGGACACAAAGGCATGCGCCCATCCTTCCTCGAACGAATTCTTTGCTCTTGCCGCCTGCTCGATAAGTGCGATCTGGCGCTGCGTCGGCGCGTAGTAGCGCGAGATCGCCGCCATGTCTGCAATACCAGCCATTCTCGCAAAATCCGCCACCAATTCGCGCAGCGAATTCTGTAGCGACTCAGCGCGCGTGATGATGGCGCCGACCGATATCACCCCGTCAGCATGCAGACGCTTAAAATTCTCCAAATCCCGGTCAAAAAACGGATCCTTGTTGTTCCACTCGATTTCGAGCGCGAATGTCCCAGCGGCAAAACGCTTGACATGGTCGATCTCGTGTGAAATCGATTCCTTTTCTTCACCGTCGACGATTTTCCTGATCTCGAAGTTGTGCTTTCGCCAGCCGTAGTCGACGGCAAGTGCCCGCCGTACGCGCTGCGTCATGGCGCCCTCTCCGCCGCCGCCGCGCACCAGCTTGGATTCAAGAATCAAGTGCAACACGCTTTGAGAAATTGGCGATTTCTTCGGCCATGGCTTCGTCCGGTGTTCTCCAGTCCAAGGTTTTTCGAGGACGGCCGTTCAGAAGCCGGGCGATGTCGTTGAGCGCGGTCTGGCTGACCTCGGACAG
>NZ_JACIZD010000025.1 GCF_014359565.1 Immundisolibacter sp.
AAAACCCAAAAACACGCCCCTGGCCCGATCCGTTCCACCTTACCTGTGCAGGCTCAGGCCGCAGGGCCACCGCCTCGGATACTGTTCGAACTGAAGATCAGGGTGATGGCCGGCGGCTTATCTGACATTACAGGTTCAACAGACCGTAGCGCTTCCTCAGCCTGTCCAGCCATCGCTCCGGGGATCAGCCGGAGAACGTTCCCCCAGGGGGAGGAGGAGCGTCAAGACGTAAGTGGTTCCCAAGAGCACCGATCGCGGAAATCGCGGCGGCGGGAGCGCACGGCCGCGAGATGGCCTGCCGCGGGGCGTCAGTGCGGCCCTGTTCGTGCGGCGCTGGTGCGCTCGGCGCGGCCGGTGACCAGCAGGGCCAGCTGCAGGCGGCCGGGGATGCCCAACTTGCTGAACACGGCGCCCAGGTGGGCCTTGACGGTGCGCTCGGTGATGTCGAGGCGGCGCGCGATGATCTTGTTGCTGACGCCCTCGCCGACCAGCACGGCGATTTCGCGCTCGCGCGGGGTCAGCGCATCGAACGCCGCCGTGTCGATGTTCGAGGTGCTGCGAGGCGCGGCGCTGCTGACGACCATCTGCACCAGACGGTCGACAAGTTTGCGACCGGCCCAGACTTCGCCCGCCTGCACGGTGCTGATGACCTTTGCCAGAAGCCGGGGGTCGATATAGAGATTGCAATATCCGCGGGCGCCGGCACGCAGGGCCGCGATGCCCTCGTCCTCGTTCGGGCTGCGGCTCATGACCACCGTCCGGCAGCCGGCATGGCGGCCGATCAGGTCGGCCGCCCCGACCATGCCTTCGAGGCCGGCGAGCGCCAGATCCAGCAACAACAGTGGCGCCGGATGTGCCGCTAGCAAGGCCGTCAGCTCGACATTGTGCTGTGCCGATGCGGACCCGTCCGCCACGGCGCCGCTCCAGCGCTCCCGAACGGCAGGGTCACTGCTGGCCAGAATGATCATGCTGCCAAGTTACCGTTGTGAATCCGTGATGTCGTTATCGTCAAAGAACGCGCCCTGACGAGCCTCTCAACGCTCCCGAAGCGCCCGCTCCCTGGCACGGTTGATCGGCCGCAGCAAGTAGTGCAGCACGCTCTTGCGGCCGGTGAGCACGTCGACGGTGGCGGTCATGCCCGGAATTATCGGCAGGGATTCGCCATCCTTGACGTAGCCACGGTCCAGGGTGCGCACCCGGATCAGGAAGAAGCTGCGCTCGCCGCCCTTGTCGTCCTCCTGCGTGATGGAGTCGGCGCTGATGTGCTCCAGGGTCGCTTCCAGCGCACCGTAGATGGTGGAATCGTAGGCGGTGAGCTTGACCATGGCGCGCTGGCCGGGGTGCAGGAAAGCGATGTCCTGCGGCTTGACCTTGGCCTCGACCAGCAGACTGTCCTCCAGCGGCACGACTTCGACCAGGTCCATGCCCGGCTGCACCACGCCGCCGACCGTGGTCACTTTCAGGCGCTTGATGGTGCCGCGCACCGGCGAGCGCACCGAGGTGCGCGTGACCCGGTCCAGCGCCGCGGTGTTGTTCTGGACGGTGGCGCTCAGTTCCGCCTTGGCGTCGTTCAGCTGCCCCTGGGCCTCGGTGCGGAACTTGATCCTGACGTCCTCGATCTTGCCCACGCTTTCACTCAGGGCCGCGCGGGCGGCCGGCAGGCGCAGACGGATGCCGTCCAGGTCACCCCGGACTTCGTTGACCTGTCGCTTCAGGCGCAGCAGCTCGACCTCCGAGATCACGCCCTCGGCCGCCAGCGGCGCGGTGCGCGTGAGCTCCTCATTCAGCAAGGCGTAGCTGCGTTCGAGCTGACCCAGCCGGGATTGCATCTCGAACAGCTCCTGCTGGCGCTGGTCGCGCTGCTGTTCCAGGATTTGCACGCTGGAGGCCAGTTCCTGCTGGCGCGTGCGGTACAGGCGGCGTGCATCCTCGGCCAGCGCGGGTGCCTCTTTCTCGACCTCCGGCGGCACTTCGAGCGGTTTGCCCTCGGTCTCTGCCGTCAGGCGCGCCACCTGCGCCAGCAGCGACAGGTACTTCACGCGCCCTTCCTGATAGGAGGAGGCGAAACGCGTGTCGTCGATGCGCAGCAGGATCTGATCCTTGTCCACTATGTCGCCTTCGCGGACCAGGATTTCCTGCACGATGCCGCCTTCCAGGTTCTGCACGATCTGCACCTGGCTGGAAGGGATGACCTGCCCGTCGGCGTGGGTCACCTCGTCCACCTTGGCCAGGGCTGCCCACACCAGGGCAACCACCAGCAGCATGGTGACTGCCAGCAGGATCATGTGCCCGGCCGGATGGGCGGGATCCAGGTCCACGGCCGTGGTGTCGGCCATGTAGTCCAGATCGTCGCGGTCGACGTCCCGCCACAGCAGGCGCAGTTCCGCCCAGCGGCGGCGCAGGAAGTTCATGCCGGCCGCCCAGTCAGACGACCACCGCGCAGGGCTTCGAGCACCTGCTCCTTGGGCCCGTCGGCGACGATCCGCCCGCCGTCCATGACGATGACCCGCCCGACCAGCGACAGCAGCGAGGCACGGTGGGTCACCAGCAGCAGCGTGCGCCCATCCAGCAGCGGCAGCAGACGGTTCTTGAATTGCTCTTCGGAGGAGTTGTCCATGGAATTCGTCGGTTCGTCCATGATCAGCACCGGCGGTTCCAGCAGCAGGCCGCGGGCGATGGCCACCGCCTGGCGCTGACCGCCGGACAGGCCCTCGCCGCGCTCGCCGATCTGCTGCTCGAGACCGGCCGGATGGCGGGACACGAAACTCATCACGCCGGCCAGTTCCGCCGCGCGCAGGACCGTCTCGTCGTCGGCCTGCGGCGCCGCCAGGGCGATGTTGTCACGCAGGCTGCCGAAGAACAGCGTCACGTCCTGCGGCACATAGCCGATGTTGCGGCGCACGTCGGCCGGGTCGATCTGGCGCAGATCGATACCGTCCAGCAGCACCGCGCCTGCCGTCGGCTCGTACAGGCCCAGGATCAGTTTCTCGAGCGTGCTCTTGCCGGAGCCGATGCGGCCGATCACGGCCACCCGCTCGCCGGGCGCGATCTTGAGTGAAACATTATCCAGCGCCGCGATCTGCTGACCGGGGTACTTGAAACTGACGTTGCTGAACTCGATCGCGCCCTGCAGCACCGGTCGGTGCAGGAAATTGCGCTCGGGAGGGCGCTCGACCGGCAACTGCATGATCTGATTGACCGAGCGCAGCGCCGCCATCGACTGGTCGAAGCGCACCAGCAGCCCGGCGACCTGCGCCAGCGGCGCCAGCGCCCGGCCGGCCAGCATGACGCAGGCAATCAGGCCGCCGACGCTCAGTTCGCCCTCGATGATGCGATGCACGCCGTAGACCAGGATACCCACCGATGACAACTGCACGGCCAGCCCGGCCACGTTGATGACCGATGCCGACAGCAGCCGCGAGCGCATGCCAAGACGCGCCATGCTGGCGACCACCTGCTCCCAGCGGCGCTGGATAGGTCCGGCGGCGCCAACGCTGCGCAGGGTCTCGAAGCCAGTCAGCGTCTCGATCAGCGTGGCCTGCTTTTGCGAGGCCTGGCGCATGCTCTGCTGCACCAGGTCGCGCAGGCGCCCCTGCGCCCGCCAGCCATAGAGAATGACCAGCGGCATCAGCGCCAGGGGCACGAATACCAGCGGCCCGCCGATCCAGGCGATCACGGCCAGGAACAGCAGCGCGAACGGCAGGTCGATCAGCGTGGTCAGCGTGGCGGAAGTGATGAACTCGCGAAAGCTCTCGAACTCCGACAACTGATTGGCAAAGGCGCCGACCGAGCGCGGCCGGGCCTCCATGCGCAGCCCCATCACCTGCTCGAACAGGCGCGCCGACAGCGCCACGTCGAATTTCTTGCCGGCAACGTCCAGAAAATAGGCCCGCAGGGAACGCATCAGCACATCGAACAGCGCGATCACGGCCACGCCGATGGCCAGCACCCACAGGGTTTCGACCGCGCGGTTGGGCACCACCCGGTTGTAGACGTTCATGGTGAACAGCGGCATGGCCAGGGCGAACAGATTCACCAGAAACGCCGCCACCAGCACCTCGCCGTAGATCGGCCACAGCGTGTGCAGGGTGCCCCAGAACCAGTGCCCCGAGCGCGGCGCCCCGTGCTCGGCGCTGCGCTCGTCGAACACCGGCGCGGGCCGCACCAGCAGCGCACTGCCGGCGTACTGATCCAGCAGTTGCTGACGCGGCCAGATATCCTCGCCCATGCCGGTATCCGGATCGGCGATGCGCGCCGCGCCGTCGGCCTGCCAGCCCAGCAGCACCACGGCTCGCCGTTCGTGCAGCAGCAATACCACCGGCAACAGCGCGGCGTTGATGGCATCCAGCGGGCGACGCACCAGGCGGGCGTTGATGCCGGCGCGCGCCGCCGAGCGCGCGAACAGCGCTGGCGTCAGGCAGCCGTCCTGCAGCGGCAGACCGGCGGTCAGCGCCTGCGCGGACTTTGGCCGCTGGTGCAGGCGGGTCAGAAAGATCAGACAATCCAGCAGCGGGTCTTCGGGCCGCTGGGAATCGACCGCAGCGAGTGGCCAGGCTACCGCCGGCGGGGCTGAATTTTCCATGCAAGGCTCAAGGTTCGGGCGCAACGAACCGTAGACAATACACCAGCTGAAAGGCCGCACACGCCGGCCTGTGACACGGGTCACCGGCGTCACGGTCACTTTGGCGGACACTGGCCGGCCGCCGGAGCAGGTCACGGAAATTCCGCTTGCAAAGCCTACTGACCCACATTCGGCGAGCGACCGCAGCCGCGCGTCGCGGCGCGCACCGCAGCACCGGCCGTCGGCGCCGGGGCGCCGGGTTCGGTTTGCTGCTGGCGGTGTTGCTGCTGCCGGCCAATGCCGTCGGCCCGGCCTTCGACGCGGACACGCTGCGCGCCATCGAACGCCGCTACGGTCCGGCCGCGGCCCGGCGCGTGCTGGACTGGCGCCAGCTGATCGACACCGCCCGCGACCGGCCATTGCCGGCCAGGCTGCAGGCGGTGAACGACTTCTTCAACCAGCTACTGTTCGTGGATGACATCATCCATTGGCATAAAAGCGACTACTGGGCCACGCCGGTCGAATTTCTGGCCACCGACGGCGGTGATTGCGAGGACTTCGCGATCGCCAAATACTTCACCCTGCTCGAACTGGGCGTGCCCGAGTCACGCCTGCAGATCACCTACGTCAAGGCGCTGCGGCTGAACCAGGCGCACATGGTGCTGGCCTACTACGCCAACCCCGCCGCCGATCCGCTGGTGCTCGACAATCTGGTGCCGGATGTCCTGCCCGGTTCGTCGCGCGACGACCTTGTCCCCGTGTACAGTTTCAATGGCCAGGGCCTGTGGATTTCAAGGGCCCGCGGGCGCGGCAAGCGCGTCGGCGGCTCCGAGCGCCTGAGCCTGTGGCGGGACCTGATGACCCGCATGGAAACACCCGCCTCCGCCCCGACCCGCGAGACCGTCCGATGACCCTGCTGCGGCAACTGATTCTGGCCATCCTCGCCCTGCTGCTGCTGGTGTTCGTCGGCAGCGTCGCCATCAGCGTCGCCAACACGCGCCACTACCTGGACGCGCAGCTGCAATCGCATGCCCAGGACGCCGCCACGTCGCTGGGCCTGTCGCTGTCGACCAGCGCCGCCGAGGACGATCGCGCCACCATGGAGTCGATGGTCGACGCGCTGTTCGACAGTGGCTATTACCGCTCGATCCGCATCATCGACACCGGCGGCGCACCGCTGGTCGAGCGCGAGCAGCCGGTGCGTTTCGAGGACGTGCCGGCATGGTTCGTGCGCCTGATCCCGCTGGATACGCCGCTGGGCGAGGCCATGCTGATGTCCGGCTGGCGGCAACTGGGGCGGGTGCAGGTCACCAGCAATCCGGGCTACGCCTACCTCGAACTGTGGCGCACCACGTGCGCCTCGGTGGGCCTGTTCGCGCTGGTGGCAGCGCTGGCGGTGGCCTTGTCGGTGGTTGGTGTCAACATCATCCTGCGCCCGCTGCGCGCCACCGAGGCGCAGGCGGCGGCCATCGCCGATCGCGAATTCCCGGTCCAGGAACATCTGCCGCGCACGCGCGAGCTGCGCCGCGTGGTCGAGGCCATGAACCACATGTCGCGCAAGGTCCGGCAGATGTTGGACGAACAGATCGCGCTCGGCGAGCGCCTGCGCGAGAAGGCCTACCGCGACCCGGTCACCGGACTGGGCAACCGGGCCCTGTTCCAGCGCGACCTGGAGCATCTGCTGGACTCGACCGAGGAGCATTTTCGCGGCGTGCTGGCGCTGGTGCAGCTGCGCGATTTTCGCGACTACAACGAAAGCCATGGCTACAGCGCCGGCGACGAACTGCTGCGCCAGGCGGCGGCCGCCCTGCGCGAGGCCACGGCCCAGTTTCGGCCGCTGTGTCTGGCGCGCCTGGGCGGCGCCGATTTTGGCCTGCTGTTCCCGCGCAGCGGCGACGATGAAATTGCCGCCATCGGATCGGCCATGAGTCAGGCGCTGGCCAGCCTGCAGGAACGCGGCGTGATGCCCGACGGTGACGTGGGACACATCGGCATGGCCGTGCACACGGGCACCGACACCCCGTCCATGTTGCTGAGCCGTGCCGACGCTGCCCTGCGCCAGGCGCAGGCGACGACCGGCAACGCCTGGCAGCTGGCGCCGACCAGCGCGAGCCGTCAGCCGCGTCCGGCCATGACCTGGCGGACGCTGCTGAACGAATGCCTTGAGGGCGGCAAGCTGGCGCTGTTCGCGCAGCCGGTGCTGCGTCCCAACGATCCGCTCAAGGTGCTGCACACCGAAATTCTGGTGCGCCTGCCGACCGACGAAGGCCTGCTGCCGGCCGGCGGCTTCATGCCGATGGCCGAGCGCCTGGGCCTGGCCAGTGCCATTGACCGGGCGGTGATCACTGCCGTGCTGGCGCGGGTGCGCCCGTCCGACAACGCCCGGCATTTCGCGTTGAACCTGAGCCCGTCATCCCTGAGCGACCCGCGCTTTCGCAGTTGGTTGCTCGAAACGCTCGACCAACATCCGGTTCAGGCGGCCGACCTGACCTTCGAACTGCCCGAATACGGCGCCAGCCGGGACCTGCCGGCGCTGCGCGAGCTGGCGATCGGCCTGGCCAAGCGCGGCAGCGGGTTGGGGCTGGACCATTTTGGACGCGGCTTCAATCCGCTGGGCTACCTGGCCGGCCTGAAACTGCGCTATCTGAAGGTCGACGGCCGCTACATCCATGCGCTGGCGCACGATGCGGACAGTCGCTATTTCATCGCCACGCTGCGGGAAATCGCGCACGGGCTGGACTGCAAGATCATCGCCGAGGCGGTCGAGACCGAAGCACAGCTGGCCGCCGTCGTCGAGCTGCGCATGGACGGTGCGCAGGGTTACCACCTGACGGCGCCGCGGGCGCTGTAGGGAGGCGCTGAACACATCCACCGTGGATTTCCGGGCGGCCGCTACCGAAAAACCTTGTGGGAGCGCGGCTTTGCTGCGCGATGATCGCCCGGCATAGCCGGGCTTCTACAGCGCGATGACGCCCGGCACGGCGATGATCGCCCGGCGCGCCCGGGCTCCAGCGGGCGTCACAGAATCGCGTCGTCCTCGTCCACCATTGGGTTGATTTCGCCCAGCTGGGCGCGCAGGCGTTCGCGCAGCAGCAGTTTGCGCTGGGCGCCTTGCGGCAGGTCGGTGAACATGATCACGCCGGTTTCGGCCAACAGGCCGATCAGGTCCTCGACCACCCGCGCCAGGTCGATGTCGGTGGCCGCCAGGGCCTGCGCGGCGGCAGCCTCGCCACCGTTGCGCAACAGAAAATCCAGTACCTCGGGATGTTCGCCGGGCAGTGGTGGCTCGGTGCTGCCCTGCGGGCTGACGGAAACCCCGGTCACCCTGCCGTCGGCGCCGCGCTGCACATAGAACATGTCGGTAACCCCGTGCTCGGAATGACGGCCATGATACCGGTCGCCTGCAAGCCGCGACCGGTCAGACGCCCGTCGTCGCGTGCAGGATTTCCGGCTCGAAACCGAACTGGCGCAGGTCGCCAATTCGCTGCGGGTACAGCACGCCGTCAAGATGGTCGCACTCGTGCTGCACCACGCGGGCGTGAAAGCCACTGACCTCGCGCTCGATCAGGTGCCCACGCTCATCGAAGCCGTGATAGCGGATGGCACGTGGGCGCGGCACCAGGCCGCGCAGGCCGGGCACGCTGAGGCAGCCTTCCCAACCGTTTTCCAGGGTTGGGTCGACGACCTCGATAACGGGGTTGATGAGCACCGTGCGCGGCACCGGTTCGGCCTGCGGATAGCGCGGGTTGTGGGTCACGCCGAACACCACCACCCGCACCGACACGCCGATCTGTGGCGCCGCCAGGCCGGCCCCGTTGCAGGCGGCCATGGTGTCGAACATGTCCTCGAGCAGCATCGCGACCGCCGGGTCGCGCACGTCCGCCACCGGCTGCGCCACCTGCTGCAGCAATGGATGCCCCATGCGCAATACCTGCCTGATCGCCATTTGGTGCGCCTCCAACAAATTGCCAAGACGCAGCCAGCGTATCGCAGCCTGACCGGCAGGGCGCGTATACGGCAACGCCCAGCCGGACCATGACGAGCTGACCGACCCTGGCGGTATGACTAAACTGCCTGCCCGCCCCCTTGCCAGTCGACCATGTCGCCCACCCAGCGCACCCGCCTCTACGGCATGCTGTTCGCCCTGCTGGCGGCGTTCGGTTTTTCGTTCAAGGCGATCCTGGTCAAGCTGGCTTACGCCTGGCATCCGGTGGATGCGGTCACCCTGCTGGCGCTGCGCATGCTGTTTGCGCTGCCGTTTTTCGTCGCCATTGCCTGGCATGCGCGCGGCAGCGGCGAACGCACCCCCGTTGCTGCCACTGACTGGCTGCGCCTGACCTGGCTCGGCCTGACCGGTTATTACCTGGCCAGCATTCTGGACTTCTGGGGTCTGGGCTACATCAACGCCGGCCTAGAGCGGCTGATCCTGTTCCTGTACCCGACGCTGGTGGTGGTGCTGGGCGCCTGGCTTGGCCGCCGGCGCGTGGCACGGCGCGAAATATGGGCGCTGGCGCTGTCCTATGGCGGCATAGCGGTGGCGTTCGCCGCCGACCTGCACCTTGCCACCGACCGCGGCGCCCTGCTGCTGGGCAGCGCGCTGGTGTTCGGCTCGGCGGTCGCCTACGCGCTGTACCTGCTGGCCAGCGGCCCCACCATTGCCCGCGTCGGCGCCCGCCGCGCCGCCGCCTACGCCATGCTGATCTCGACCGGCTTTGTGCTGGCGCAGTTCGCCGCCACGCAACCGCTCGCGGCGCTGCGCCAACCGTGGCCGATCTACGGCCTGGCACTGGCGATGGCAATTTTCTCGACCGTGCTGCCGGGCGTCCTGCTGGCCGAGTCCATCAAACGGATCGGCGCCGGGCAGGTGGCCCTCATCGGCTCGGCCGGGCCGATCATTACCATTTACCTGGGCGTGGTGGTGCTCGGTGAACCGGCGACCGCCGCGCAGCTGCTCGGCGCGGCGCTGGTGCTCACCGGCGTGCTGATGGTGACCTTGCCGCGGCGCACCACGCCCGGCGCCTGACGCGGCCAGGTCGCGGCTGGACCGGCTTGGCAATTCAAGGCAAGGTCAGCAACCGGCACCGCACGATGGAGCACAGCACATGATTCCGTTTTCCGTTCTGGACCTGGCGCCGGTGACGGTCGGCAGCGACGCCGGGCAAGCGCTGCGCAACACGCTGGATCTGGCCCGGCACGCCGAACGCTGGGGCTTCAGGCGCTACTGGCTGGCGGAGCATCACGGCATGGCCGGCATTGCCAGCGCCGCCACCGCGGTGGTGATCGGCCAGGTGGCGGCCGCAACCACGCACATCCGGGTCGGCGCCGGCGGCATCATGCTGCCCAACCATGCGCCGCTGGTGATCGCCGAACAGTTCGGCACCCTGGCAGCGCTGTTTCCGGGCCGCATCGACCTCGGCCTGGGGCGCGCGCCGGGCACCGATCAGCTCACCGCCCGCGCCCTGCGCCGCAATCTGGCGGCCAGCGCAGAGGAATTCCCGCAGGATGTGATCGAGCTGATGGCCTACCTGGGGCCGCCCGATCCGACCCAGCCGGTGCGTGCCGTTCCCGGCGAGGGCACGCAGGTGCCGATCTGGATTCTGGGTTCCAGCCTGTTCGGTGCCCAGCTGGCGGCGGCGTTGGGGCTGCCGTTTGCCTTTGCCTCGCACTTTGCGCCGGCCCAGATGCAGCAGGCGATCGACCTGTATCGGGCGCAGTTTCGCCCGTCGCAGCAGCTGCAATCACCCTATGTGATGGTCGGCTACAACGTGTTTGCCGCCGACACGGACGCCGAGGCACAGCTGCTGGCCAGCTCCATGCAGCAGGCCTTCGTGGCGCTGCGCAGCGGTCGGCCCGGCAAGCTGCCGCCGCCGGCTCCGGGTTACCTGGACAGCCTGTCGCCGATGGAGCGCGCCATGCTGGAACAGGTGCTGTCGTGCAGCGCCATCGGGGCGCCGGACACCGTGCAGGCACGCATGGCGAGCTTCATCGAACAGGTGCGGCCGGATGAACTGATCATCACGTCGCAGATGTTCGACCACCCGGCGCGCCTGCATTCCTACGAGATCGTCGCCGCCGTTCACGCCGCGCTGAGCGCCTGACTGCGCTCGCTCTAATCAATCCGCACGCCAGCGAAAGATACGCGCCCCGATGGCCAGAAACACCAGCGTCATGGCGCTCATGGCGGCGATCTGGGGCGCCACCTCGCGCACCCCGGCGCCGTCCAGCATGATGGCCCGCGCCGCGCCGACCAGATGCGTCAGCGGAAATATGTCCGCCAGCTGCTGCAGCCACGGCTGGCTGCCCTCCATCGAGAACCACACGCCCGACAGCAGCATCATCGGCCAGGACAGAAAGTTCAGGATGCCGCCGGCCAGTTCCTCGCTGGTCACGAAAGCCGCCACCACGAAACCCATCGCGATCATCGCCAGCGCGCCCAGCGTTGTGACCAGCGCCAGCAGGGCGTGCGAGCCCTCCATGCGAAAACCGATCACCCAGTCGGTACCCACGTAGACCACCACCGTGATGGCCATGATCAGCAGCAGGCGCGAGGTCAGCTGCGCCAGGATGAACTCGATCGGCCGCACCGGCGTGGCGTTCAGGCGCTTCAGAAAGCCGCTCTTGCGGTAGCGCACCACCACATAGCCGACACCCCACAGGCACGAGAACATCATGTTCATGCCAAGGATGCCCGGCAGCAGGAAATCGATGTAACGGATCGGCCGGCCCGGCACCGCGCCATGCTCCAGCGGCGGGCCGCCGGCGGCCTTGAGCAGGCGCTCGAGCACGTAGCCCTTGGGCGATTCGGGGTTTACCCAGTAGCGCGGCGAGGCGCCCAGATCGAGCAGCATGTCCAGGCGATGGCGGCCGACCTTGGCCACCGCCGCCTCGCGCTGGTCAGCCGGCAGGGCGTAAAACTCGGCGTAACGGGTGGCCAGGAACGGGTGGGCGGTCAGCTCGACCGGCTCACCGGCGCCAATGACCGCCACCTTGAACAGCGGCCGCGGCGGGCCGCCAAAGATGATTGCCAATCCGGCCACCATCACCAGCGGGAACAACAGGTTCCAGCCCAGCGAGGCGCGGTCGCGCAGAAACTCCATGTTGCGGGCATGGGTCAGGGCGAGATAACGGCGCAGCACGGCAGGCACTCCAGCAGTCAGGCGCGCAGCTCGCGGCCGGTCAATTCCAGGAACAGGTCCTCGAGCGTGCGCTCGCGGATGCGCAGGTGGCGCAGGCTGGCGCCGGCACTTTCAAGCCCGCGCAGGGCGGCCGGGATGTCGCGCGTGGATACTTCCCACAGCTCGCCGGCATCCAGCAGCGGCATATCGAACTGCGCCGACGGCTGGAAGTCGGCCTTGGGCAGGGTCAGGATCACGTCCTCGAAATGTGCCGCCAGCAGCGCGGCCGGCGAACCCTGGGCGATGATCCGGCCGCGGTCCATGATGGCGATTTCGTCGCACAGCACGTAGGCCTCCTCCATGTAATGCGTGGTCAGCAGGATGGTCTTGCCCTGCGCCTTGATGTCCTGCACCAGCTTCCAGAAATTGCGCCGTGCCTGCGGATCCAGACCCGTCGTCGGTTCGTCCAGAAACACGATGGCCGGGTCGTTCACCAGCGCGATCGCCAGCAGCAGGCGCTGGCGCTGGCCGCCGGACAGCTTGCGGTTGTCGCGCTCGAGCAGGTCGCGCAACTGGCACAGATCGATCAACGTCTCCAGATCGGCCTGGCGGGGGTAGAGCCGGTGAAACAGCACCAGCGTCTCGCGCACGGTCAGGAAATCCTGCAAGGCGGTGGACTGGAACTGGATGCCCGCCTCGGCGCGGAACTGCGCGCCCTGCGCTTCGCCGCGGTACAGCACCTGGCCGGCGGTCGGCCGGCAGATGCCTTCCATCATCTCCACGGTGGTGGTCTTGCCGGCGCCGTTGGGACCCAACAGGCCAAAACAGGTGCCGGCGGCGACGCTGAAGCTCACGCCGGCCACCGCCTGCACGCCGGGGTATTCCTTGATCAGGTCACGGACTTCGAGGATGGCGCTCATGACGGCCTGGGCGGCTGGGACTGGACGGCCGCGCACGGTAGGTTTAGCGTGTCGGGACCGGCCGGATTATCACCGAAAGGAGCCTCGCCCATGTCCCAGCCCCGCACCAACGGTGCCCAGACCCTCGACGAAGCGCGCCGCCTGCACCGCCTGCTGGACGCCGAAATCGACCATGCCGAGACCGGCCCCGGCCAGGCCTCACCGCAAATAAAGGAACTCAAGCGTCGGCGTCTGGAACTGCGCGACCAGATCGTGCGCCTGGAGCAGGACGCGACGCGCCAAGCCTAGACTGTCAGAAGCCCAGCGGGCCACCAAGAGCCCGCGGTCCCATCCACAGGAGAAACTCACATGAACAAACCGCTCGAATTCCAGGCCGCGCCGCCACCCGCCACCTACCTGCGCGAAGACCCGGTCCACAAGCTGTTCGCGGTCGACCGGCGCATCTTCACCGACCCCGGCCTGTTCGAGCTCGAGCTGAAGCACATCTTCGAGGGCAGCTGGCTGTATCTGGCCCACGAGAGCCAGCTGCCGCGCCCCGGCGACTGGTTCACCACGCACATGGGCCGCCAGCCGGTGGTGCTGATGCGCGGCGCGGATGGGCAGATTCGCGGCTTCGTCAACGCCTGCGCCCACCGTGGCGCACAGCTGTGCCGCACCGCGCGGGGCAACTCCAAATTCCTGACCTGTCCCTACCACGGCTGGGTGTACGACACCCAGGGCCGCAACGTCGAGGTCAAGGACCACGCCAGCGGCGCCTACCCGCCGGCCTTCGCCGAACGCGCGCGCGATCTGACCGCCCTGCCGCGCCTGGAGAATTACCGCGGCTTCCTGTTCGGCTCGCTGAACGCGGATGTACCGACCCTCACGGAACACCTGGCCGCGGCCACCGGCGTCATCGATGCGCTGGTCGATCAATCCCCGGACGGCCTGGAAGTGCTGCGCGGCAGCACCAGCTACACCTTTCGCGGCAACTGGAAGGTTCACGCCGAGAACGGCCTTGACGGCTACCACGTCAGCACCGTGCACGCCAATTACATCGGCATGGTCACCCGGCGCGTGACGCAAGGCACGTCCGACCCGGTCAAGTCGATCGCCGACGACCGCATCATGCAGCAGGCCAGCGGCGCCTATGACCTGGGCAGCGGCCACATCCTGGCCTGGTCGGCGGTGTCGCAGCCGGAAAACCGGCCGCTGGCACGGCAGCGGCCGCGGCTGACGGAGCAATTCGGCCCCGCCAAGACCGCCTGGATGATCGACCGCATCCGCAACATGCTGCTGTTCCCGAACGTGTTCCTGATGGACCAGACCTCGACGCAAATCCGCGTGTTCCGGCCCATCGCCCCGGACCTGACCGAAGTCAGAATCTATTGCCTGGCGCCGCGCGGCGAGACGCCGGCCGCCCGCCAGCTACGCGTGCGCCAGTTCGAGGACTTCTTCAATGCCACCGGCATGGCCACGCCGGACGACCTGACCGAGTTCGAGGCCAGCCAGACCGGCTTTGCCGCCGCGCCGAGCACCGGCCTGCAGGAATACGCCCGTGGCGCCACCCGCGCGCAACCCGGCGCCGACGCACTCGCCGCCGGCCTTGGCATCCAGCCGGTGCAAAGCAGCCCGAGCTTTCAGGACGAAACCCACCTGCCGGCCATCTTCCGCGAATGGCTGCGCCTGTTGACGGCCGGTGCCGGAGCCTGAGCGCGGTCTTCGGTTCCGGTTCATGCGGGAAGCGCTTACGTCTTGACGCTCCTCCTCCCCCTGGGGGAACGTTCTCCGGCTGATCCCCGGAGCGATGGCTGGACAGGCTGAGGAACCGCTGCGGTCTGTTGAACCTGTAATTCAGATAAGCCGCCGGCCATCACCCTGATCTTCAGTTCGAACAGTATCCGAGGCGGTGGCCCTGCGGCCTGAGCCTGCACAGGTAAGGTGGAACGGATCGGGCCAGGGGCGTGTTTTTGGGTTTT
>NZ_JACIZD010000026.1 GCF_014359565.1 Immundisolibacter sp.
CCACGGCGTCACCGCCTCCAGCTGCGCCAGGAAGCGCTCGCGGCGCGTCTGCTTCTTCTTGCCGGCGTACTCGAGATCGGAAAAGCTCGTTTGCATGACGTCTGCTCACCCCCGCTGCGGACCAGCCCGCATTGTCTCAGGAGCACGGCCTCACGCCACCAGCGGGCGGGAATAAATCAGCGTTTCCCTAACGCCTGAGTTACGATTGTTGTTCCCCTTGAATGAATAGTTAGACCGTTGCACTTGCATTGATGATGTCTAGCGCGTGTCTAATACCGTATCCAACAAGGAAGCCGGTATTGTACGGGACGTACATATCAGTCGTGCGACCGTCCCCGTCTATTATGTGCTCATGTTCGATGCGGAACTTTGACACGACTCCAATGACCTGCGGCGAAGCATGCCTTCCAGGCGGCGTGAAGAAGATCGGGCCGCCGGAAAAGCCCTCGTTGTTGATCGCATCGATATGGAGTACTTGAAGCGCACCTAACTGGAACGAGGAGATTGTGCCCTTCTTGGCGAACGGCATCGGAAAGCCGCCCATTAGTGGACCTACCTCGCCCCACATTTTGTATGGAAAGCCAAGGAAGTAAACATCTTGCCCGAGAGTCGTCCCAGCCATTGAAAGAACAACATCGTATTCCGCAGCGGTAATTTTTGCTCTCGCGCGAAGTACGGAGATATCAATCTCTCCATGCCCATGCCCAACCACGTCTACCGAGACAGCTTGCCATGTGTCGTTGTAGTAGTACTTTAGCTCGAGGGACTTGGCCGATGTATCAAGCAAGTGCCTTGCCGTCACCAGATACTGAACTCCGTCGACCTCAATGGCAAAGGCCGTGCCGTATTCGATTGCGCTGATGAAGAGAGTGCGAAAGAGAAGGTTGGTGGTTATCACGATGTAGGTCTAACGTAGTATGTACACCATCTGGCTCAATTTATCCGGTATGCCCTTTAATACCAATAAGTTGAGACAGTAAGCCACGTTATACACCGCAGCCCTCGTTTTCGTCATCGCGCGTGGCCAGCCCGTCAGCTCAGGTAATTATCCAGCGTCTTGATGATCCGATACGCCGCGGTCAGGGTCGGCACCGGCACGCCAAGTTCCAGGCCCTTGTCGATCAGCGGCTTGATGATCCAGTCGACTTCAGTTTTCTTGCCGCGGCGCACGTCCTCGTGCATGGAGGTGGTGCCGCGGTAGCCCTGGGCCTGCATGCCGCGGCCCAGTTCCATCATCATGTCGACGGCGGCTTCGAAGTCCTCGACGGCGTCCAGTTCCTTGAGTTTGGAGACCGGCGCATAGAAGTTCTGCGGGGCGTAGCCCATGGCCTTGTAGACGGCCAGCGCGTCGCGGCTGACCTGCACGTAATGGGCGGCGCCTTCGCGCACCACCAAGCCGTCCGGGTAGTACAGGTCCTTGCCGCCGGCAAGGCAGCTCACGGACCAGGCGGCGGCGCCGCAGATTTGCGTGAGTTTTTCCCACAGCACCTGCTTGATGTTGGTGACCGCCTTGGTGCCCATGCCGGCGCGGTTGAAGGCGTCGGCGAGGGCCTCGACGCGCGGCGTGAGGCTGCCGTCCATCTCGCCGACGTAGTTGGTGGTGGGGATGGTCAGGCCGTTGTGCACGTGGCCGGGCTCGACCATGTTGCCGGCCTCGATGGTGGAGAAGCCGATCACGCGCTTTGGGTCGCCCAGCCAGCGGGCGAGGATGTCTTCCTTGACCACGTTGTTCTGGAAGGACAGGGCGGTCTTGATACGGTCCTTCAGGCAATCGGCGCCTTTCAGCGCGGCGTCGGTGTCCTTGCCCTTGACGCCCAGGATCAGGTAGTCGAACTCACCCTGCGCGTCCTTCGGATCGGCCACCGCGGTCAGCGGCTCGCGGATGATGTGCTCGCCGCGAATGCCGGTCAGCTTCAGGCCGTTCTTGCGGATGGCCTCGGCGTGCGCTGGGCGGGCAATCAAGGTCACTTCCTCGCCGGCCAGCGCCAGCGCGGCGCCGAATACCGAGCCCAGGCCGCCCGCGCCCAATATGCAAACTCGCATCGTTGTCTCCCGTGTGTGATGGCGTGGCGCGCGCTGCGCCGGGTTCTGTGTGCGTCAGCCGGCGTCGCCGATCAGCTGGCGGCTTAGGTTCTGGCTGAATTCGCGCAGCACCTGTTCGGTTTTCTTGCGCACCACCGGCTGCCCGAATTCGCCGATCTTGCCCAGGATGTGCGTCTCGCTGTGCAGGTAAAGCTCGCTGCCGCCGTCGGCGTGGGCGGTGACGATCAGCGTGGCGCGGCTTTTGATCTGCCCCGGCACGCGCCGGTCCTTGGCTTCGCCCAGAAAGCGCAGGGTGCGGGCGTCGGCGTCGAGCAGTTCCACCGTGACCAGGCCGCCCAGCTCCAGCGAGATCGGCCCGACCTTGATGCGCAGGGCGCCGACGTAGCGGTCGGCATCTTCGCGCTCGACGCGCACCACGCCGGGGATGCACAGGGCCACGGTTTCGATGTTCTCGATGGCGGCCCAGACGATCTCGACGGGGGCGGGCAGGGCGTGTCTGAACTCGAATTCCATGTCGTATCCGGTTGAGTCTGGTTGCAGTGTGGATCAGGCGCGGCGGGCGCGGGCGGCGGCTTCGCTCAGCGCCCGGCGCGTGAACACGACGGCCATGTCGCGCTTGTAGGCGGCGCTGCCGCGCAGGTCGTCGAGCGGATCGACGGCATCGCGGGCGAGCTGCGCGGCGTCGGCAATGGCCTGTGGCGTGGGCTGCTGGCCGACCAGCGCCGCGGCGACCGCCTCGGCCAGAACCGGGATCGGCGCTGCGGAGCCTATACCGACCCGCGCCTGCGCCACGCGGCCGTCGCCGTCCAGGCACAGCAGTGCGGACACGGACACGGCGGCATAGTCGTCCGCGCTGCGCGGCAGAAACTTCTGGTACGACCAGCCGGCGCCCTCGGGCAGGGCAGGGGCGGTGACCGCCGTCAGCACTTCTTCCGGCGCCAGCGCCGTGGTGTAGAAGTCCTCGAAGAAATCGTCCGCCGCCACCTGCCGGGTGCCGCCTTCCGAACGCAGGTGCATGGTCGCGCCCAGCACCCGCCACACGGCCGGCGGGTCCATGGCCGGGTCGGCGTGTGCCAGCCCGCCGCCGACCGTGGCCGACATGCGGATGCGCACGGTGGCCACGTGGCCGTAGGCGGCGGCCAGCAGGGGCGCGGCCTGTTGCAGCGCGGCGTCGGTTTCCATGCGCCGGTGGCGCACACCGGCACCGGCGCGGATGCCATTGCCATCAACCGTCAGGGTGCCCAGATCCGGCACGCGCTGCAGGCTGACCAGCACCGCCGGCTGCACGAGCTCCTGTTTCATCAGGTTCAGCAGGCCGGTGCCGCCGGCCAGCAGCTTGGCATCGCTGCCGTACTGCGCCAGCAGCGCGCAGACCTCATCCAGGCTGTCCGGGGCCTTGAAGTCGAAGGCCCTCACGCGGCGCCCCCGGCGGCGGCCTTCACCGACCGCAGGATGCCGTAGTAGCCGGTGCAGCGGCACAGGTTGCTCATCATCCAGGCCTTGATGGCGTCCTCGCTTGGGTTCGGGTCGTGCTCCAGCAGCGCCTGCGCGGCCATCAGCTGACCGGGCGTGCAGATGCCGCACTGGAATCCGCCGTGCTCGATGAAGGCGCGCTGGATGGGCTTGAGTTCCTCGCGGTCGGCCAGACTCTCCACGGTGGTCAGCTCGGTGCCGTCGGCCATGGCGGCCAGCGTCAGGCAGGAGCTCACCAGCCGGTCATTCAGGCGCACCGTGCAGGCGCCGCACACGCCGACGCTGCAGCCTTCCTTGGTGCCGGTCAGGCCGACGTCGTAGCGCAGAAAGTCCACCAGCAGCCGGTTGGCGGGCACCTCGCCCTGCCAGGGCGCGCCGTTTATGCGCAGTGACAGGGTTACCGTGGGGTCGGACATGAGCCTCCTCCTTGCTGATCGTTTGGTCGGCGGTGGGCCATGATAATGTCCCAAGCCGCTGCCCGGCAGGCGTGGCGCACGATTTGAAGGAGGAACAGTTCCATGGCGCACAAATTCGTTGGCCAGCGCACCTCGCGCATGGAGGGGCCGGACAAGGTTACCGGTGTCGCCCGTTACGCCGCCGATTACGTGCTGCCCGGCATGGCCTGGGGGCGCATCCTGCGCAGCCCGTATCCGCATGCGCGCATCCTGAGCATCGACACCGCCGCGGCGCGGGCGCTGCCGGGCGTGTACGCGGTCGTCACAGGCAAGGATTTTCCCTACTACGCCGGGCGCGCCATTCGCGATCATGCCGTGCTGGCGGTGGACACGGTGCGCTTCGTCGGCGACCGGGTGGCGGCGGTGGCCGCGCAGACGCGCGACATCGCCGAGCAGGCGCTGTCGCTGATCGAGGTGGAATACGAGGAATTGCCGGCGGTGTTCGACGTGGACGCCGCGCTGGCGCCCGGCGCGCCGCTGGTTCACGAACAGCCGAAGTCCTACGCCGGCGCCTTCACGCACCCGCAGGAGCCGGATCTGCCCAACGTGTGCGCCTACATGCGCTGGCAGCACGGCGAACTCGACGCCGGTTTTGCCGCGGCCGACCGCGTGTTCGAACACACCTTCCGCACGCCGACCGAGCACCACGGCTACATCGAGCCGCATGCCGTGCTGGCGCGGGTGGACGCCGACGGCCGCGCCGAGGTGTGGGCGTCCAACAAGAGCCCCTACATGCTGCGGGCGCAGCTGGCGGCCTGCTTTGGCGTGGAGCCGGCCACGATCAAGCTGCACAACCTGCACATCGGCGGCGATTTCGGCGGCAAGGGTTCGCAAATGGAAGCGCCGGTGGCCTATCTGCTGGCCCGCGAGGCCGGACGGCCGGTCAAGCTGGTGATGAGTTACACGGAAGAACTCATGGCCGCCAATGCGCGCCACGCCGCGCGCATCGACATCAAGACCGGCGTGCGCAGTGACGGCACCATCACCGCCATGCGGGTCGATCTGAAATTCAACGGCGGGGCCTACGGCGCCTACAAGCCGCTGCCGAGCCTGAACCTGCACGGCGCCGACCAGGCGGCCAGCTGCTACCGGGTGCCGGCCATCGACATCCACAGCACGGTCGTCTACACCAACACCATTCCCGGCGGCCACATGCGCAGCCCCGGCTGCCCGCAGACCATGTTCGCGGTCGAGGCGCAGTTCGACCTGATCGCCAGGGCGCTGGGCATGGACCCGGCGGCGTTTCGGCTCAAAAACGTCCTGCGCCAGGGCGATGCCTCGCCGACCGGCGTGCAGTGGCCGACCGTACGCGCTGCCGAGACCCTGCAAGCGGCCCTGCGCGAGTCCGGCTACTACGAACGCCGCGGCAAGGAACCGAACGTCGGCTTTGGCATCGCCATGTACGAGCGCGGCGTGGTCGGCGGCGATTCGAGCTGCCGGATCGAGCTGGCCACCGACGGAAAAATCACGGTGCTGCTGCCGATCGGCGACCCGGGGCAGGGCACGTTTACCGCCGTGCAGCAGTTCGTGGCCGAGGCGCTCGGCATGCCGCCGGCGCAGGTCGGCATCCGCATTGCCGACACCGACGAGCTGCCGTTCGACTTTGGGGTCGGCGGCTGCCGTACCACCTACGCCATCGGGCAGACGGTGATGAACGCCGTCGCCGCGCTGCGCGAGAAGCTGGCGCCGATCGCCGCCGCGGCGCTGGGCTGCGATGCGCAGGCGCTCACCTGGGAGCGCGGACGCGCCAGCGGCAACGGCCGCGACATCGATCTCGTCGACCTGGCCGCCCGCGCCGACGGCCCGATCACGGCGCAGGTATACGAAAAACTCGGCCTGTTCCCGGACAACGCGGATACCAACTTCACCGCCCAGGTGGCGGAAGTGGAGGTCGACGCCGAGACCGGACAGGTCCGCGTGCGGCGCATCACCAGCGCCCACGACGTGGGCACCATCGTCAATCCGGAGGCGCACCAGGGCCAGATCGAGGGCGGCATGCTGATGGGCCTGGGCTTTGCGCTGATGTCCGAACACCGCATGGAAGACGGCCAGCCGCTGGCGCTGCACCTGGGTGACTACAAGATTCCCTGCATCGCGGACATCCCGGAGCTCAAAACCGTTCTGTTGGAGCGCCCGCAAGGGCCGGGGCCGTTCAACTGCGGACCGATCGCCGAGGCGGCCAACGTGCCGGCGCCGGCCGCCATTGCCAACGCCGTGGCCGATGCCATCGGCGCGCCGATCATGCAACTGCCGGTCAGCGCCGAGCGCGTGTACGGACTGCTGCAACCCACCCGCCGCCCGCAAGCGGCCTGAACAGGAGCGCCAAAATGGCCGTCATCATGGTTTCGACCCTCAAGGTCAAGGACTGGGATTTGCTCGCCGAGTACCGCAAGGGCGCCGGCCCCATCGTGCGCGGCCACGGCGGTGAGCTGCTGGGTCGCAGCAACGCGCCCGAATGCCTGCACGGCACGCCCGCCGATTCGGTGGTGCTGTTCCGCTTCCCGAGCCGGGAAGCCGTGGACGTGTGGCTGAACGATCCCGAATACGCCAAGCTGAAACCGCTGCGCGACCGGGCGGCCGACATCACGCTGCTGGTGATCGACGCGCCCGCGCCCTGATTTCATTCGCACCATTTCATTCGCACCCGAGGAGAATCCCCATGGCCAACAAACTGCCCTTCACCAAATCCGAAGCCAAAACCTGGGCCAAGCAGACCATCCGCGACTGGTACGACTGCCCGTGCACGCCCTTCAAGCCGGACGATAGCCTCGACGAGGAGGGCCTGCGCCGCAACGTCGAACACTTCATCGACATCGGCGAGAGCGGGCTGGTGCTCGGCGGCTTCGTGGCCGAGTGCTGGAACATGTCGGTCACCGAGTGGATGCGCTATCACGAAGTGATCGCCGAGACCGCCGCCGGGCGCATCCCGCTGCACACCATCATCTTCGACCAGAGCGTCCATCAGGCGATGGAAAAGCTCAACTTCTGCGAGAAGCTCGGCTTCGTGGCGGCGGAGGTCATCACGCCCATCGTGCAGCTGCGCTCGGACCAGGAAATCTACGACTACTTCAAGTACCTGGCCGACCACTCGAACCTGGCGCTGCTGTTCTACCGCTCCATGGTGGCGGGGCACCTGATCAGCCTGGATCTTTCACGGCGCCTGTCGGAGATTCCGACCTACGTCGGCATGAAGCAGGGCAGTCTGAACCACGACGACACCCTCAAGCTGCGGCGCATGACGGGCGAGGATTTCATCGTCAGCGACCCGTTCGAGAATCACTGGCTGAACGACCTGCGCCAGGGCGGCCAGGTCATCTACGGCGCTTTTGCCCACATCCTGTATGGCAAAAAGCGCGCCCTGCTGGAGCAATACACGGCACTGGCGCGGGCCGGCAAGTGGGAAGAGGCGTTTGCCATCTCGCAGCAACTGCAGCCGGTGCGCGACTTCTACGACGAGATCATGTTCGCGCCGCTGTCGGGCAACTTCACCTACGCCACCACGCTGGGCAACCTGAAGGTCTGCTACGAGGCGCTAGGCATGGCCGGCGGCGTCATGCGCTCGCCGATTCGCCAGGTGGCGCCCGAGAAGCGGGAGTGGATCCGCGGGCGGCTGAAGGAGCTGGGGATCATCTGAGGCGCGCGGGGGGAGCGTGTTTCAATCCGCACCCGGCCTTTCGGCCGGATGATGCGCCCGCAGGTCAGGCCGGCTGCTTGCGCGTCGCAGAGTTTCAATCCGCACCCGGCCTTTCGGCCGGGTGATGCAAAGACAAGTTCGTCCGCAGCTCAGACGCTCTACGAGTTTCAATCCGCACCCGGCCTTTCGGCCGGGTGATGCCCGGCGGCCAGCCGCCAGTACTGCATGCGCGCCTGTTTCAATCCGCACCCGGCCTTTCGGCCGGGTGATGCTCGGGATCGACATGATCGGCACCCGCAGACGCAGAAGTTTCAATCCGCACCCGGCCTTTCGGCCGGGTGATGCCCGCCGCTGTGACCGGCACGCTGCAGGTGGACCGCGAGGTTTCAATCCGCACCCGGCCTTTCGGCCGGGTGATGCGCTGGCTGGCGAACACGTTTTCGGACACGTAACCGATGTTTCAATCCGCACCCGGCCTTTCGGCCGGGTGATGCATGCCGCACCGCTCAAGAATCGTGTGGCGAAGATCGGTTTCAATCCGCACCCGGCCTTTCGGCCGGGTGATGCCGGGTACACTGTGCTCAACCTTCAGGATGGGCCTGTTTCAATCCGCACCCGGCCTTTCGGCCGGGTGATGCGCTTATTTGGATGGTCGCAAACCACATCCCGTTGAAGTTTCAATCCGCACCCGGCCTTTCGGCCGGGTGATGCTTCTCATCATCGGCACCGAAGGCGGCAGCTACTACGTTTCAATCCGCACCCGGCCTTTCGGCCGGGTGATGCCGTAGAATATAACGGTACAGCATGGGTCCTGACCGCATATCGTTTCAATCCGCACCCGGCCTTTCGGCCGGGTGATGCGAACTTGACGGCCTGATTTCAGCATCCGCCGTAACCGTTTCAATCCGCACCCGGCCTTTCGGCCGGGTGATGCAGTTTCCAATCGGCAATTCCGATGACTTGTGCCCGTTTCAATCCGCACCCGGCCTTTCGGCCGGGTGATGCCCGCCAGCCACGGCCACTGGCGTGGGCTGCCGATGTTTCAATCCGCACCCGGCCTTTCGGCCGGGTGATGCTACCGCCTCAACGCCTCAGTCAGGCCATGCCACATGTTTCAATCCGCACCCGGCCTTTCGGCCGGGTGATGCCCTTCGCGGTTGCGCCAGTGCAACGGGTCGCGGATTGTTTCAATCCGCACCCGGCCTTTCGGCCGGGTGATGCGACTGTTCAAGGAGCAGTTCGAGCTCACGAACTCGGTTTCAATCCGCACCCGGCCTTTCGGCCGGGTGATGCCGGCTGGCGTGATTACGTTGACGTGCCGCTTGGCGTTTCAATCCGCACCCGGCCTTTCGGCCGGGTGATGCGCGATCCTGAGCCGCAAGAGCGCCACGCGCATTTGGTTTCAATCCGCACCCGGCCTTTCGGCCGGGTGATGCAAGTACACCTACGACTGAGGCGCCGCCCATGCAGACGTTTCAATCCGCACCCGGCCTTTCGGCCGGGTGATGCGGGGATGACCTGCAAAGTGCTGGTGAACTGACATGTTTCAATCCGCACCCGGCCTTTCGGCCGGGTGATGCTCCACCCTGGCAACGGGTTGCTGCCAAGATGAATTTTTGCCGACAGCCGCGAACCAACCCGACAGCCGACACCAGCAGTAGAGCAGAACGCACTGTGGAGAAATATTTACCCTATTTTTCAAAGAACTAGGCAACCCGCGAACCTCCTGGATATTCGGCGTGTGCTTGAGGTTCGCGGATCACAGAATCAGCGGCCCCTCGAAGTCTGTGGAGCGAAAACTGCCATATTGCTTCACGCGGACCTGGGCCGATTCAGTGATGCGGTACAAGCGCAGGTTGTCCTCGGTTTGATCGATTTCAGCGAGCAATCGACGCTCCAGATCCTCCATCTGCATATCGTCTACCTGACACTCGAAAACCGATTTCTGCACCCGTTGGCCCACGCCCTCGCATACCTTGGCCACCCGCCGCAGCCTTCTGCGTCCGGCGCCGGTTTCAGTGGACACATCGTAGGTGACGACGACCAGCATGGCGAGGCCTATTTCGGCAGGTAGGGCAGGTAGCCCGTCATTTCGCCGCGCACGGTGCGGGCCATCAGCCGCGCCTGCACGAAGGGCACGACGCCGATGGGCAACTTCATGCCCAGCAGCGGGTGGGTGATTTCTTCCTGCTTGCGCTCCTGCCAGGCAGTGATCACGGTGCGTCGACCCCGGTCGTTCAGCATGACCACGCCGCCTTCACGTTGGTCGAAATCGCCGGGGCCGAGCTGGCTGCGGTTGATCAGGGTGAGCGCCAGGCGATCGGCCAGGATGGAGCGGAATTCTTCCTGTAGGTCCAGCGCAAGGGCCGCCCGGCCCGGCCGTACGGCATGCAAAAAGCCAAGCTGTGGATCGAGACCCACCGTCTCCAAAGCCGACCGGCAGTCGTTCATCAACATGGAATACAGAAACGACAACAGTGCGTTGAAGCGATCCAGCGGGGGGCGGCGGGTGCGGCCGTTGAGCGCGAAATGGGCACGCGCCTGAGGTTTGACCACCGAATTAAGGGAGCCGAAATAGCCCCGGGCGGCCTCGCCTTCCACGCCGCGCAGGGCATCGAGGTCGGTCGCTACCGCTGCGGCGCGCAGCGAGGCGGCAAGGTTGTCGGCGGTGCGGGTGAGCGCGGCCTGCTCGGTGGAGTCGGGAGTTTCTCGGGCGGCGCGCACCAGCAGGGCACGGCTGTTCTTGAGCTTGCCGGCGATGATTGCGCGGGCGAGTTCGAGCGCGAAACCGCGGTCGCCGGCGCTGCGATGTTGCGCCTGGCGCAACAGGATATTGCCGGAAATAGGCCCTTCGAGGCGTGCCTTGAAACGGCCGCTGGTCTCCAGCAGCACCAGCGATTTGCCCTCGTCGGCCAGCCGGTGCATCAACGCGGGGGAGACCATGACATTGCCGAAACAGACCAGGCTGCCGACATGATGCAGCGGCACCTGCAGGCGTTTCTCGCGCTCGACGTCGATGCGCACGGTGTTGTTCTCCAGGTGCGCGTAGGCGTTGGGCGTCATCACGTAGAGGGTGTTTTGCAGGCTGTACATGGCGGCCTCTACGATGGATCGGTCGTTCGAAACAGTTCCGCGCGCAGTTCGGCCTGTATGTCCTTTGCTGCCAGCGCCGCCGGTTCGCAGATTTCGTTCAGCGAGCACTCCCGGCAGCGGGCGTCGTTCACTGGTGGCGGCAAGCGGCCGCTGGTCAGCATGACGCGGATGGCATCGGTGGTTTCCTGCACCAAGCGGCGCAATTCGGATGTGATGGCGACCTCGCGCCGCCGCCGGCTGCTGGCGTGATAGATGGCGCCGTGGGTCACCGGCCGACCGAGCATTTCTTCGAGGCACAGCGCCTGGGCGGCGAGCTGGACATCGTCGTGATGCTTTTGGCGGCGCCGGCCGTGCTTGAACTCGACCGGGAAAATCCGGCCATCAGGATGGAACTCCACCAGATCCGCCTTGCCGATCAGCCCCAGGCGGTCGCACCACAGCGGCAAGGCTCGCTCCACCTTGACGCCCGCTTGCATCTCGTACCCCGGCGTATCCACCAGCCGATGCACCGCCTGGCCACGGGCGGTGTGGATGTTATCCGCGAACGCCTGCTCCAGATGGATCAGTCCGCACTGGCGCGGGCAATACGCCCAGTGCTGGAGGGCGGAGAGCGGAATCGGGTCTGTCTCGGTCATGCCGCGAGTGCTACCATTTCCGCCAGACAGCTGTTACAGGAGCAAGTCATGGCAGCAATTTTGAAAGAGATTGAAACCCAGGCCTTGCAGCTTTCGCCGCAAGAGCGCGGCGAACTCATCCACCGCCTGATCGTAAGCCTGGAAGGTGTGCCGAAAGATTCGCCCGAAGCCATCGCCCAAGCCTGGGGTGAGGAAATCGCCCGGCGGGTGGCGGACATGGAAGCAGGACGCACGCAATGGATTCCGGCAGACGAGGCCATGTCCAGAATCCGCGCTCGCATTGGCGCAGCCAAAGCAGCCCATGCGGATTAGCCTTTCCGACGAGGCATTGGCGGATTTCGAAGCGGCTATCGACTGGTATCTCGAAGAACTGGCGTTTGCCGCTGCGGATGATTTCGCCAACGAATTCGAACACGCGCTGGCATTGCTCGGGGCATTCCCGGAATTGGGCGTTACAAGCCAGTACAAAATGCGCGCATTCACTTTGCCGAAGTTTCCTTATTCGCTGATCTACCGGGTGTATCCCGACCACATTCGCATCATCGCGGTTGCCAACCACAGCCGCCGCCCGGGGTATTGGGCCGGGCGGCGGTAAAGGTTCACACCTTGCGCAGCAAGCTCACGCCAGGCGGCATGTCAGCTTCATCCACCACCACATCATAATCGTTGAAGCCGCGCGGTACGCTTACCTCATTCTTGCGTTTCACCTGAACGCGCTCGAACAGCGCGTGAGCCGGTGCGTTTCCGAGCTCCGAATCGTGCTTGAACACGTACAGCCCGCGCGTGGTCATCTCGCCGCGCGCGGCGGAGCGGTCGTGTTCGAACATCTGACCGAGCGCCTGCCAGAACAGCGCCAGATCGTCCTCGGAAAAGCCGGTCTGCTTGGCAAGAAAAGCGGACACGAAGCCATGCGCCCGGTACAGGCCGTAGGGCACGGTGTGCTTGCGGCCCATTGTGCGGTTGTCGCCGCCCTGCTTCAAGGATTCAGCTTCGGTGGCGACCGCCATGCGAGTGATCGAATGCTCCGAAGCAACAATCGGGTCGATCGAACGCGAAAAGGTGAGTTGGATGGGTCCGCGCACTTGCCCGCAATTCGGGGCGGATTTAAGGCTCAATACGGCGCCGAAGGTCCGAATGTCAAAAAAGTTTTCGCAAAGCCATTGCCTGCCGCCATCCGACTCTTCCTGCGTTGGTTTTCGACCTTTTGATGCCTTCAGTGCCGCGCTAAGCACCCGCTTTGAAACAGCGTCCGGTTTTACCTCCTTCATCCAGTCCTGCACGGCCTTCTTGTCCAGGTCTGAAGCCAAAACCAATTCACTTCCGCCACTTTCCGATTCATCGATTGACATACCTTCCGGCAATCCACTTTTCTCAAGCGCATCGACTTCCGCTGCGGTAATTTTGTGTCGTACTTCTTCGCCTAGGGAAACGCTGATTTATTCCCACGTCTAGGTGGCATGAGACCTTGGTCCTGAGACAATGCGGCCTGGTCCGCAGCGGGGGTGAGCAGACGTCATGCAAACGAGCTTTTCCGATCTCGAGTAC
>NZ_JACIZD010000027.1 GCF_014359565.1 Immundisolibacter sp.
CGGGCGAAGAAGGCCGATGCTTTTTTTAGGATCGACACATCCTCGCGCAACCGCTGGTTCTCACGCTCCAGCTGGCGGATGCGTTCCTGCTCGGCCGTCAGCGGCTTGCCGATGCCCGGCTGACCAGCCTGCTCGGCGTCGTACTGCGCCAGCCAGCGGCGCACCGCGCTGTTGACCAGGTCCAGGTCACGGCAGACCTGGCCGACGCCCAGGCCCTGGTCGCGGATCATCTGCACGACCTGCAGCTTGAAGGGGCTATCGAAAGTTCTACGGATGCGGGGTGTCATGTCTTCAGGTTCCTCAGGGGGGATGGATGATCCCCTATCGAGGTGTCCACTTCGATTGGACCAGGACATCGGGCCGAATGTCTCGCCACGACGATTCGCGGCGAGGGCGCCGCTCCCACAGTCCAGTCCGTGTGGGAGGCCCGCCCTCGGGCCGAATGTCTCGCACGAACATTTCGCGGCGGGGGCGCCGCTCCCACAGCCGAGCCCTGTGGGAGGCCCGCCTCGGGCCGAATCCTGCGCACGGCAGCGAATCGCTAGAATGCGCCACGCCCCGTTCGCCGCGCACACCATGGACAACGACCTCACCCGACTCGCCAACTGCGCCGAAGCACTGCTCGGCCGCTTGGAGAACCTGTTGCCAGCGCCCCCTGCGCCTGTCGACTGGCAGGCGACCCTGGCGGCGCGCTGGCAGGTTTTGCCCGGCAAGCGGCGCGCGCTGGTGCCGATCGCCCACCCGCAGCGCCTGGACCTGGACGACCTGCAGGGCATCGACCGCGCCAAGGCGGCGCTGGATCGCAACACGCGCCAGTTCCTGGCCGGCGCGCCGGCCAATGACGCGCTGCTGTGGGGCAGTCGCGGCACCGGCAAGTCCTCGCTGGTCAAGGCGCTGCTGACGCGCCATGCGGCCGCGGGTCTGCGCCTGATCGAGGTCGACAAGGACCACCTGATCGACCTGCCGGACATCGCCGCCGCGACCGCCGGCCTGCCCTATCGCTTCGTCGTGTTCTGCGACGACCTGTCGTTTGGCAGTGACGAGCCGGCCTACAAGGCGCTCAAGGTGGCCCTCGACGGCTCGGTCAGTGGTGGACGCGAGCACCTGCTGATCTATGCCACCTCCAACCGCCGCCACCTGTTGCCCGAATATCAGGAAGAAAACGCCCTGACGCGCCACGTCGGCGAGGAGATCCATTTCGCCGAAGCGGTGGAGGAGAAAATCGCCCTGTCCGAGCGCTTCGGCCTGTGGCTGGCCTTTCACGCCTTCGACCAGGATCGCTATCTGGGCATTGCCCAGCACTGGCTGGAGCAACTGGGCTGCCGGGCACCGATCGAACAGTGGCGCGAGGAGGCCCTGCGCTGGGCGCTGAGCCGCGGCAGCCGCAGCGGGCGCAGCGCCTACCAGTTCGCCCGCGACTACGCCGGCCGGCTGGCGTTGGAGGCCGCGCCGTGAGCGCCGGGCTACGCTTCACGAAAATGCACGGCCTGGGCAATGACTTCGTGGTCATCGACGGCGTGCGCCAGGCGGTGGCCCTGAGCACGGCGCAGATTCGCGCGCTGGCGGACCGGCATTTCGGCGTCGGTTGCGACCAGGTGCTGCTGCTGGAAGCGCCGCGGCGCGCCGAGGCCGATTTCACCTACCGCATCTTCAACGCCGACGGCGGCGAGGTGGAGCACTGCGGCAACGGCGCCCGCTGCGCGGCGCGCTTCGTGCACGAACAGGGGCTGAGCGACAAAACGACGTTGAGCTTCGACACCCTGGGCGGCCCGGTGCACCCGCGCCTGCTCGGCGACGGCCAGGTCGAGGTGGAGATGGGCGTGCCCTGCTTCGAACCGGCGCGCATCCCGTTCGAGGCGCCCGCCGAGGCGCTCGATTACCCGCTGCAGGTGGCCGACCAGACGCTGACCATCGCAGCGCTGGCCATCGGCAACCCGCACGCCGTGCTGCGCGTGCCGGACGTGGACAGCGCGCCGGTCGGCACGCTCGGGCCGCTGATCGAGGCGCACGCCAGCTTTCCGCGCCGCGTCAACGTCGGCTTCCTGCAGGTCGTCGATCGCCGCGAGGGCCGGCTGCGCGTGTACGAGCGCGGCGCCGGCGAGACGCTGGCCTGCGGCACCGGCGCCTGCGCGGCGTTCGTCGCGGGCGTGCGCTGGGGCCTGTTCGATGCGCAGGCTCGCCTGCATCTGCCCGGCGGGGTGCTGGAGCTGGCCTGGGCCGGTCCGGGCACGCCGGTTTTCCTCACTGGCCCCGCTGTCACCGTGTTCGAGGGCACACTCGCCGCATGAAAAAATCCATCGCCAAACCCGCCGCCGACGCCGATCAGGTCGCCGCCTACCTGCTGCTGAACCCGGATTTCCTGGAAAGCCACCCGCAGGTGTTCGAGGCGCTGGACGTGCCCCACCCCACCGGCGGCGCCGTATCGCTGGTGGAGCGCCAGGTGGCGGTGCTGCGCGAGCGCAACCGGGCACTGACGGCGCGCCTGGATGCCGTCATCGAGGCCGCCCACCGGCACGACGACCAGTACCGCAAGCTGTTCGAGCTGGCGATCGCCCTGGCCGCCTGCCGCGACATCGCGGCGCTGCTGCATGCCCTGGCCACACACCTGCGGCGCGACTTCGGCACCGACGCGCTGCGCGTGCTGGCGCATACCGCCCCGGCGAGCGGTACGCCGCTTCTGGTCAGCGCGTTCGACCCCGCCCCTTTCACCGCGGACATCGAGCGCAGCAAGCCGCGCTGCCTGCCGCAGTCCGAGCTGCCCATCGTGCAGCCGTACCTGGACGCGCAGACCGTCTCGGCGGCCATCCTGCCGCTGGCCGCCGGAGCGGCTCCGGCCCTGCTGCTGCTCGGTTCCCATGATTCGGAGCGCTTCAGCCCGGAGCTGGGCACCCTGCTGCTGGAACGCCTGGCGCAGCTCACGGGCGCGCACTGGCACCGCCTGTCGGGCGCGTGAAGGCGGTCCCGAGCGTCGATGAGTTTCTGAGCGCGCTGGCCCTGCAGCGCCGGGCAAGTCCGCACACACTCAGCGCCTACCGGCGCGACCTGCTGCGCTGCGAAGGGCTGCTGCCGGCGCTGGGTGCCACTAGCCTTGCTGGCCTCACGCCGCCCCAGGTGCGCCGCCTGATCGGCATGCTGGCGCGCGAGGGCCTGGCCGGGCGCAGCATCGCCCGCCTGTTGGCGGCGCTGCGGGCGTATTACCGGCCGCTGCTGGACGCCGGCTGCCTGCCGGCCGATCCGACCGCCGGCATTGCGGCGCCCAAAAGCCCGCGCCGCCTGCCGGCAACGCTGGACGCCGACCATCTGGCGCGCCTGCTCGACTTTGCCGGCGAGGACCCGCTGGCCCGTCGCGACCGGGCGCTGTTCGAGCTGCTGTACTCGTCCGGCCTGCGCCTGGCCGAGGTGGTGGCGCTGGACCGGGCGGATCTCGATCTTGCCGACGCCAGCGCGCGGGTCACCGGCAAGGGCAGCAAGACGCGCATCGTGCCGGTCGGCAGCCGGGCGCGGGACGCCCTGAGCGACTGGCTCACCCTGCGCGCGACCCTGGCCGCAGACTGTCCGGCGCTGTTCGTCAGCCGCCACGGCGCACGCCTGTCGCCGCGGACCGTCCAGCAGCGCCTGCGTTACTGGGCCGACCGCCAGGGTATCGACCGGCGGGTGTACCCGCACCTGCTGCGCCACTCCTGCGCCAGCCATCTGCTGGAATCGTCCGGCGACCTGCGCGCGGTGCAGGAACTGCTGGGCCACGCCAGCCTGGCGACCACACAGATTTATACGCACGTGGATTTTCAGTACCTGGCGCGCGTGTACG
Organism: Immundisolibacter sp.; assembly: GCF_014359565.1. Taxonomy (NCBI): domain Bacteria; kingdom Pseudomonadati; phylum Pseudomonadota; class Gammaproteobacteria; order Immundisolibacterales; family Immundisolibacteraceae; genus Immundisolibacter; species Immundisolibacter sp. The sequence goes on from NZ_JACIZD010000027.1 coordinate 3,809, forward strand.
ACGCGGCGCACCCGCGGGCCCGCCGCAAAGCCCCCTGACCGGGTGCGGCGCCCTGTAGGAAATGGCACTCGGTGGGAGCGGCGCCCCCGCCGCGAATCTGTCACAGGTTCGGCCCGGGGGCGGGCCTCCAACGGGGGTTTTTCCAGTGAAGATTCGGCCCGAGGCGGGCCTCCCACAGCACTTGGCTTGAGGGTGGGAGCGGCGCCCCGCCGCGAAGCTGCCGCAGATTCGGCCCGAGGGCGGGCCTCCCACGGGTCAGGAAACCCGGCTCTGGTCGTTTGCCGACAGCTGGCCTGAGAAGGCCGCCAGCGCACTGCTGTTGGTGATGCGCACCAGACGACCGTCGACATGCACCAGCCCATCGCGCTGCAGCTTGCCGAAGGCACGGCTTACCGTTTCGGCCGCCAGGCGCAAATACGCGGCGATGTCCTGGCGTGACATGGGCAGGTTGAATTCGGTCGCCGAGAAGCCGCGCTGGGCGTAGCGCTGCGACAGATCGAGCAGCAGCAGCGCCAGGCGTCGCTCCGGCGAATGGTCGCCCAGGGTCAGCAGCTGTTGCTCCTTGCCGGCGATCTCGCGGCTCATCAGGCGCATCAGTTGATGCTGCAGGGCCGGCACGCGGGCCGCCGCGTGTTCCAGCAGATCGAACGGCACCTCGCACACGCCGGCCAGCTGCAGGGCCTGGGCGGTGACTTGATGCCGGTGCTCGATCATGCCGTCCAGGCCAATCACCTCGCCGGGCAGGTGAAAGCCGATGATCTGCTCGCTGCCGTCCGCACCCAGGATGTAGGTCTTGACCGCGCCACTGCGCGGCACGTAGATGGCCCGGAATGGCTCGTCGGCCCGAAACAGTATCCTGCCCCGAGTGAACGGGCGGGTGCGGGATACGATGCGCTCCAGCTCGGCCACATCGGCATCACTCATGCCGTAGGGCAGGCAAAGGTCATGCAGATTGCAGGTGCTGCAGGCAGCCTTGAGGCCACTGAGCGTGACGACGTTTGCCGCGGGGGAGTCGGCTGTCATGCGGTCCAGCGTGATGTGGGAAAACGTGTGTGAAACCTATCACAAACAGTGTTCATGGTCGTTTGTGGTGCGCAGCGTCTCAGGCCAGAAAGTGCCGCACGCCCTCCAGCATCATGTTCACCGAGACCAGGTTCAGCAGCAGGCCGGTCAACTTTTCCAGGGCGTTGAGGCCGCGCGGCCCAAGTGACTGGGCGATGCGTCGCCCCGGCAGAAACGTGACCAGGGTGACCAGCATGGCCCCCAGCAGGCCCAGCGCGAGCAGCCCCAGCGGCACCTGCTGCTGGGTCCGCAGCAGGATGACGGTGGCGATGGCCGCCGGCCCGGCAATCGCCGGCACGGCGATCGGCACCAGCAATGGGTCGGCTGCGTAGCCGTCCTGGAAGGCGCCCTGCGGGCCGCCGTAAATCATGCGCAGCGACAGCAGAAACAGGATCACCCCGCCGCCGATGTGCAGCGCCGGCTCGGTGATGCCGAAGGCACGCAGCAGGCCCGCGCCGCCCCAGCCGAGCAGCAGCAGCACGCCGAACGCGAACAGGGACTCGCGCAGCACGGCGCGCCGGTAGGCGGCAGCGTCGAGCCGCCCCAGGGCCGCCAGCACCAGTGGCAGGTTGCCGAACGGGTCGGTGACCAGCACCAGCAGCAGGATCTGTTCCGGCAGGCTCACGGCGGCTCGGCCAGCGCCGGCCAGTGCGCGGCCGGATCCTGGCGGTAGAACAGCGCCAGTTGCGCGTAGACGGCCGGGTAGCCGCGCTGCAGGCCGGGCGGATCGTCAAAGAACATCTCGCTCGCCACGGCGAAGAACTCGGCCGGTGACTGGGCGGCATACGGGTCGAGCACGGTGCGCAGGTGGCGCAGCGCACGCCGACCGAGGTGTCGGTAGGCGGCGGAAAAGGCGGCTGTCCAGGCGGCCGGATCCATGCCCGGGTGCAGGGGCGGATGGCCATTGGTGTCGCCATCGAGCTGGTCGAGCTTGTGCGCGCATTCGTGAATGACGACGTTGTGGCCGTGGCCCTGCCCGCCGGCCGCGACCTCGGCCAGGGACAGGATCAGCGGCCCGGCGGCCCAGGACTCGCCGCTGCGCCAGTCCTCGACCTGGTGCACCACGCCGGCTTCGTCCACCTCCTCGAAGCGGCTGCGAAACTCGTCCGGGTACAGCACCAGCGCATGCCAGCCGCGGTACCAGTCAAGGCCCAGATTCAGCACCGGCAGCGCCGCCTGCAGGGCGATGGCCAGCGCCTGTGGGCGGTCGATGGTGGCCTGGTCAACCGGCTCCAGAACCTTGGCCGCCAGAAAGTCGAGCGCAAGCTGCTGCAGCCGCTGCCGATCGGCCTGCGGCCAGTGGGCCAGCACCGGCACGCGGGCGAAGGCGGCAGGCCAGTCCTGCGCCACCTCCAGTGCCGGTGCCCTGCGGCGCCCGGCCAGCCAATCGCGCCAGCGCGCGAGCATGCGCGCCCTGCGGCCCTAGCCGGCCAATGCGGCCAGTTTGGCGGCCAGCTCGGCGTCGCTGTCGTGGCCGGCCTCGCCCCAGAACACGCTCAGTTCGCGCCTGCCGACCGCCGGATGGGTGACGCAGGCCAGCATCACGCGCGCCAGATCGGCGCGGGCAATCTGGTAGCGCATCTGCAGCGGCCAGTCTTGGGCTGTGATGGTCAGCGCGTGGGCACCGCCGGGTTTGTCGTTCAGGATGCCGGCGCGCACGATGGTCCAGTCCAGGCCGCTTTTTTTCAGGTACTCGCCCTTGTCCAGCGAGTGGTCGCGCAGGCCCGGCTTGACCCGGTTCAGGATCGCCATGGCGGTGGAGGGTTCCGTCAGGCCAATCGTCGACAGCAGCACCAGCCGGCCCTTGAAGCCGCGCTGCTTGCACGCTTCCACGGTGTTGACCAGGCCGCCGTACATGACGGCGCGGATTTTTTCGCGGCTGGCGAACATGCCGCGCCCGGCGATGCCGCCGGTGATGTCCACCGTGAACACGATGCCGGCCCAGTCCGGATCGATGGCCTGCGCCAGCGTCTCCGGGCGCGTGACGTCACCGTAAACCAGAGTCGCCTTGTCACCGAACAGGCCGCGCGCCTTCTCGATGCTGCGCACCACGGCCGCGACCGGCCGGCCGGCGGCAATCAGCTGGCGCGCTGCTTCCAGGCCCGTGCCGCGCGTGGCGCCGATGACGGCAATCGTGCATCTCATGTCTGCCTCCCCGTGCGTGTGGCTGCTGGCCCGATTCTAACTGCCGCCTGGCGCTGGCCCGCCCAGGGTGCAGCCTTGATATCGGTCAAGAGGTCCCCGGCGGGCCCTTCCACTATGCGCGGCACAGCACTGATCGGTGCTTACGTGCCGTCGCCCTGTCCGGACCGTGCAGGGCGGCTTCCCCACACCAAGGAGGGTTTCGCGTGAAGGACGTTACCAAGCTGATCCTGGAAGACGGCGCGGTGCAGGACCGCCGCATCTACTGGGACCAGGACATCTACGAGCAGGAGCTGGAGCAGATATTCGCCCGCGCCTGGCAGTTCCTGGCCCACGAGAGTCAGATTCCGAACGCCGGCGACTTCATCACCACGCGCATGGGCGAGGACAACGTCATCGTCGCCCGCCAGCCGGACGGCAAGATCAAGGCCTTCATCAACTCCTGCCCGCACCGCGGCAATGTGGTGTGCCACGCCGACACCGGCAACGCCAGGGCCTTCACCTGTGCCTATCACGGCTGGGCGTTTGGCCTCGACGGCGAACTGGCCACCGTGCCGCTGGAGCACGACGCCTACTACGACGCCATCGAGCGTCCGCGCTACGCCATGCACCCGGTGGCGAAAGTCGAGAGCTACAAGGGCCTGGTGTTCGGCACCTTCGACGCCGGGGCACCGTCGCTGCGCGACTACCTGGGCGACATGGCCTGGTACATGGACACCTTCCTTGACGTGCCGGGTGGCATCGAGCTGCTCGGTCCGCCGATGAAGTCGATCCTGAACTGCAACTGGAAGGTGCCGGTCGAGAACTTCATCGCCGACGGCTACCACGTCGGCTGGGCACACGCCGCGGCGCTGAAGGCCATCGAGTCCCCGCTGTCGCCGCTGGCTGGCAACCAGGCCTACGACGTCAACTCCGGCCTGCAGGTCGCGACCCGCGGCGGGCACGGCTTCGGCGTCATCTGGGATGCCGCGGCTGCCATCCATCCGGACGGTGGCGCTTACCGCGAATGGCTGGCCAAGCGCACACCGATCATGCGTGAGCGGCTCGGCGAGTGGCGCTCGCGCTTCTACAACGGTCACTGGGACGCCAGCATCTTCCCGAACTGCTCGTTCCTGTACGGCACCAACACCTGGAAGCTGTGGCTGCCGATGGGTCCGCACAACATCGAGGTGTGGACCTGGACCCTGGTCGAGAAGGACATGCCGGCCGAGCTGAAGCAGATGATGGTCGCCACCAACATGATGACCTTCGGCACCGCCGGCATGCTGGAAACCGACGACGGCGAGAACATGGAGCAGTGCACCGGCAGCAACCGTGGCTGGGTGACGCGCCGCGGCAAGCTGTACTCGGGCATGGGCCAGGTGCGCGAGGGGGTACACGCCGAGCTGCCGGGCATCGTCGGCAAGGGCATCGTGTGCGAGACCTCCAACCGCGGCTTCTACCGCCGCTGGGCCGAGCTGATGAGCGGCCGCAGCTGGGAAGAAATCAGCCGCGAACCCCACTACGCCCCCAACCGCGAGGTGGCCTGACATGAATGCACCGACCCAGATAAAAACCCCGGCCAATCCGCGCTACGTGGACCGCGACACGCTGTTCGAGGTCGAGCGTTTCCTGATCCGCGAAGCGCGCATGCTGGACGAGGAGCGCTTTCGCGAGTGGTGGCAGACGCAGCTGACCGAGGACATCCACTACGTCCTGCCGGTGCGGGAAATCCGCATGCGGGCGGACAAAAAGCCGGTCGGCAGCAACCCTGGCGCGTTCGTCTTCAACGACAACTACGCCATGCTCGACATGCGCATCCGGCGCCTGGAGACGGGCCTGGTGTGGATGGAGGACCCGCAAAACTACATCCGCCGCTTTGTCAGCAACATCGATGCGGCCTGGGCCGACGTGGATGGCGAAGTCGACGCCTGGTCGAACTTCATCGTCTATCGCAACCGCCGCCAGCGCGACGAGACCGTGGTGTGGGGCACCAAGCAGTGCCGTCTGCGCAAGGTGGATGGCCAATGGAAGCTGGCCGGGCGCACCATCCTGGTCGACCAGCGTGTGGTGCTGGACAAGAACCTGTATTTCTTTTTGTGAACGCTGCCCCGCCCGCTGCCGTCAACCGGTGGCGGGCGGGTGGCCTGACCCGCAAAGCTCCGCGCAGTGGGTGAGCAAGTCCTCCCCCATCATCACTCGTCACCGGTTTCGTCGCCGGCGGTACGCGGGGCAAGGAATCGTGCTTCGAAAATCTCGCACGGCACCGGTTTGCTGAACAGGAAGCCCTGCATCTCGTCGCAGTTCGACGCGCGCAGCAGCTGCGCCTGCTCCTCCGTTTCCACGCCCTCGGCCACGACGTTGAGCCTGAAGGAATGCGCCAGATTGATGATGGTGGACACCAGCGCCAGGCCTGCCGGCGCGGCCGTCATGTCGGTCACGAACGCGCGGTCGATTTTCAGCGTGTCCACCGGCAGCTTGGCCAGATAGCTCAGCGAGGAGAAACCGGTACCAAAGTCATCGATGGCGATCGTGATACCCAAGGCGCGGATCGCCTTCAAGGCGACGATGCTGTGCCTGACGTCCGCCATGATCAGGCTTTCGGTGATCTCCAGTTCCAGTCCTGCCGCCGCACGCTCATCAATGCCGACGGCTTGCCCGACTTCACCGATGAAAGCGCGATGGCGCAGTTGCAGCGGCGATACGTTCACCGCAATGCGCACGGCGGCCAAACCGGCGGTGCGCCAGCGCAGGTAGTCACCGATGGCCTGGCGCAGGGCCCGGCGCCCGACTTCGTGAATCATCCCGGTCTCTTCCAGGATCGGAATGAAGCGGCCCGGCGGTACCAGCCCGGTGCGCGGATCGTGCCACCGGATCAGCGCCTCGGCCCCGGTGATCTGGCCGCTGGCCAGGTTCACCTTGGGTTGGTAATGGAGCACGAATTCTTCATTGTCCAGGGCCTGGCGCAGCTTGTTTTCCAGAGTCAGCTTGCGGGCCACCATGGCGGTCATTTTCGGGGCATAAAACAGGTATTGATCGCCGCTCGCCTTGGCCCTTTTGAGTGCGGCTTCGGCATTCCTGAACAAGCTGTCGGCATCCGGGCCGTCGTTCGGGAACAGAGCCACTCCCACTTTGAAGGATATCCGCAACACGGCGTCACCCAGGCGGAACGGATGCGCCAGAAAGCTTTGAATCGTATGCTCCAGAAGCCGCGCCGCGTCGCTCTCGGTCTGTATCTGCGGCAATACCACGGCGAAATGGTCGGCACCTACCCGCGCCAGCAGGTTGGCATCGCCGGTGATGCCGGTCATCCACTGCGCCACCTGTTTCAGAAGCGCGTCGCCTGCCAGCTGACCGAGGCTGTCGTTGATGTTCTTGAATCGTTCCAGATCGAGCAGGAATATCGCCAGCATGTGCTTTCCGCTGACGGCGCTGCGAACGTACTGCCCCAGGCGCTCCAGAAACAGGCTCTGATTCGCCAGACCGGTCAGCACATCGTAGTAGGCGAGGTAATCAAGCCGCGCCTGCTTGTCGAGATGGTCGATCGCGAACGCGATGTCGCCGGCCAGTTGCGTCAACAGCTCCATCTCCGCGTCATCGAAATAGCCGGCTTCCGCCGCGTGCAGGCCGAGCTTAGACTCAAGTTCCAAGTGCAACACCCTGCTGCAGGTAAGGTATTGCGATGGGAACGACGTACAGCCATTTGAGCAGCGAAGAGCGCGCAGTGATCATGATCGAACGGCGGCGAGGCCGCAG